>CAYLRE010000110.1:0-13625 GCA_964385715.1 uncultured Planctomycetaceae bacterium | reverse complement strand
GTTCCGCACAATCGGCCGCACGCGATCGCTCATTCGCCGTATATACGGCCGAGGCCAACAGGGCGATGAGAACGCCCATGATTGCCAGAACAATTAATAGCTCGACGAGCGTAAAGCCACCGCCGCAGCGGCATAACGACCCCCGCGATCGACGACCACGTGTCCCACGGTCGAGCGATGCAACTGCGTCAACACTTGGCACTCGTGCCATGGCTAGAGATCCGCTGAAAAAAAGGATCGAGGCCGGCATCACCTTCCCGCGGCGAGCAGCCATCCAATCCAGATCGCCCACCCGCGAAAGTCGTTTGCCATCGACCAGAAAAGAAACCCAAGCCTTTATGTCAAGCATAGCGATCTGGAGGGGAATTGCCTAGCAGATTGCGAGCATTTGAAGGCCGTCGCGAACATGCACAACAACCGCTGCTCTGCGGCAACCTCTCCGCCCCCATGACCGGCCGGCGAGGGCAAACTTGACCAGCCAAGCTAAAGCGTTATCCTGTGGGCAGATAGGTTTCAACCGGAACAGACCTCGAGATAGGGATTTCAATAAATGCGTACTTGCCTTCGCGCCGTCGTCATTCTGTTACTGCTCACGATCGTGGGCACCACGTTGGTCTCCTCGACTTCCGCCGAACGTCGTCGTTTGCTGCGTCGCCGCAACAACGTCCGAACCGCCAGCGCGGCAGCGGTCGAATGGGCCCAATGGCGCGGACCCAACCGAGACGGCATCTCGCAGGAAACAGGTCTCAACTCCGACTGGGAAGCGAACACCCCGGCAATCGCCTGGCAGACTAAGGGCCTCGGCAAGGGCTACTCCAGCGTCTCGATCGTCGGCGACAAGATCTACACGACTGGCGCCTTCGGCGAACAATCCGAGCTGCTTGCCTTGAATCTCAAAGACGGTAGCCGACTCTGGTCAACGCCGCTGGGCAAAGACAACGACGTCAACTGCACGCCCACCGTCGACGACGGTCGCGTGTACGCCATCGGCTTCAACGGGGCACTCCTCTGTGCCGACGCGGAAACCGGCAAGGAAATCTGGCGAAAAGATTTCGCTGAGGACTTCGGCGGCAAGATGATGTCGCGATGGGGCTTCAGCGAATCTCCCTTGGTCGACGGCGATCGACTCATCTGTACGCCCGGTGGAAACGACGCCGTGATCGTGGCGCTCGACAAGCGCACCGGTGATTTGATCTGGCAGTCGAAGCTTGGCGAGACCGGCGAGAATGGCAAGGACGGAGCCGGTTACTCGTCGATCGTGATCTCGCATGCGGCGGGTCGCAAGCAATACGTACAACTGACCGGACGTGGTGTGATCGGTGTCGACGCCGCCAACGGTAAGATGCTGTGGGCCTATAACCGCGTCGCCAATGGCGTGGCCAACATTTCCACCCCGCTGGTCGATGGCGACTTCGTCTTCGCATCCACCGGCTATGGAACGGGAGCGGCGCTACTTAAGATCAACAAGAATGGGAACGACTTCAATGCCGAAGAGATTTACTTCTTGGAAGCAGGCCAGATGCAGAACCACCACGGCGGCATGATCCGCTTGGGCGACTACATCTACTTTGGCCACGGCCACAACAAAGGCTTCCCCCGCTGCATTGAAATGAAGACCGGTGAGGTGCAGTGGAAGGACCGCGGCCCTGGTTCCGGTTCGGCAGCGGTCGGATATGCCGATGGCCACCTCTACTTCCGCTACCAGGACGGCGTGATGGCGCTCATCGAAGCGAATCCCAAGGAGTACAAACTCAAGGGCACGTTCGAGATCGCCAGCAAGCACTCCTACAGCTGGCCTCACCCAGTGATCCTGGCCGGCAAGCTCTACCTGCGTGAGCAAGACGAACTGCACTGCTACGACATTAAGGCGACGGAGTAGTCACTACACCGAGACCCAAGGGTGCCACTGGCTCCGCCAGTGCTGAGATGGCGAGGCTCGCCCTCGCGGTTATTGCATGGCCGTGCACACTCGCCCGCACAGACGCCGCGTGCAACGACGGATCGTTTGCGGTAAACTGGTATCCATGAAGGATTTCTGGCCACCAGCGTTCCCCTTTCGCGGTCTCATCGTTCGCGGTCTCATCGCGGTCGTTGGCGTCGTCGCGTTTGGTTTTGAGCTAGCCGAGGCGGAGCCGATCGACTTTGGTCGCGACGTCCGTCCGATTCTTTCCGACCGCTGCTTCAAATGCCACGGGCCCGACACGGCCGAACGCCAGGCCGACCTGCGTCTCGATCAACGCGAAGCGGCCCTCGCAGTGGCCGAGTCGGGCGAGACGACCATCGTCCCTGGCCGGCCGGAAGAGAGCGAACTGTTCCGCCGCCTCATCACGAAGGACGAAGACCAGCGGATGCCCCCGGCGGGTCACGGACCGGCGCTCACAGAAACAGAGATCGCCACGCTCCGGCAGTGGATCGCCGAAGGGGCCGAGTACGCACCGCACTGGGCCTTTGTTTCCCCGACGCGACCCGAGCTGCCCAGCGTCAAGAACAATACCTGGCCCCGCGGGAAAATCGATCGCTTCGTGCTGGGACGCCTCGAGCGGGAAGGGATCTCACCCGCCAAGGAAGCCGACCGCCGCGTGCTCGTTCGCCGCGTCTTTTTTGACTTGATCGGCATCCCGCCCACGATCGAAGAAGTCGAGGCCTTCGTCCGCGATGAAGGTGACGATGCCTACGAACGCCTCGTCGACCGACTTCTCGCTTCTCCCCACTACGGAGAACGAATGGCTCAGGATTGGCTCGACCTGGCCCGCTACTCCGACACGACCGGTTTCGCGGCCGACAGCCCACGCTCGATGTGGCTGTTTCGCGATTGGGTCATCAAGGCCTTCAACGACAACATGCCGTTCGATCAGTTCACGATCGAGCAGCTCGCCGGCGACATGCTTCCCAATGCCACGGTGAATCAGAAAATCGCCACCGGCTTTCACCGCAACAGCATGCAGGCTCTCGGCAACAACCCTCGCAAGGAAGAATTCCGCGTGAAGGGGATCGTCGATCGGGTGAACACCACGGGCCGCACCTGGCTGGGGCTAACCGTTTCTTGTGCGGAATGTCACGACCACAAGTTCGACCCCGTCAGCCAGGAAGAGTACTACCAGCTGTTCGCGATCTTCAACAACATCCCTCACTACGGCAAGGCGTTCACGGTTCGCGGCCCGCGGATGAACGCCATTGCCCCGTTGGCCGAAGCTCGCCGGGCTCAGATCGAAAAAGAAATTGCCGAACTGAAGAAGGAGATTGTCCCTTACCGTCCAAAGGAGCTGGGGCTGCGTTATGGAACCTGGGAAGCTGGCGCTCGGCAGCAGCTGTTGCATCCCAACACGTCGACCGAGGCGGCTCCGCTTGTCGCTCGCTGGCCGCTGGCCGAAGACCTAAATGACCAGGGCAACTCCCCCACGACGACGACGCTTCGTGCGGACTCTGGCTCGGACACGGCTCCCGCCACCGGCTGGACCGACGGCCCGGCGATCACCAAGCACAAGGCTCTTCTTCTGGCCGACAAACAATACCTTCGCGTTGAGCATTCGGACAAGCTCAGCGCCCAAGGTGACATGACGATCACCGCCTGGATCAAGACGACCAGCGATAAGGCCGACATCGTTTGCAAATGGGATTCGGTCCGCGGCCAGCGGAGTTTCGTGTTCGGCATCGGTGGGGAAGGGGAGCAGAACGCCACGCCGGGTAACCTTTACGCCTGGACCTCGGCCGAGCAAACGTACTTTAAGGGACAACAGATCTACGGTTCTATTCCGGTCAACGATGGTCGCTGGCATCATGTAGCCATGGTCTTTCACGCCGGTGACCGCATCGACCTTTACGTCGACGGAGTTCGTGACGCGCGGGTTCGCCGCAGCGGGAACGCGCCCGAACGGCTTGCCGCGGCCACGTGCGACTTGGTGATCGGGGGTGGTTATAGCCTCAAGCCCGATCCCAGCAGCTACTTTCTCAAGGGCGCGATCGCCGATGTACGAATCATCGCCGCGGCGGCCGAGCTTGCTGCCACCGTCGGTCGCGTCACACCAGAGATTCGCGATCTGCTCGACATCGAATTAACACGTCACACCGACGCCCAAGGGCAACAGCTCGCCAACTTCTTCAATCGCATGGATCCAGGCGATGCCAGCGAAGAGGTGAAGCATCGCCTCACGGTGCTGCACCAGGAGCTCGACTTCTTGGCCCGCGAGCACGAAGCCCAGACGATGCTCGAGATGGACGAGGCTCGCGACACGCATATTCACATCCGCGGTGACTACCTGGCCCCCGGCGAGCAAGTTAACCCCGGGGTGCCTGCTTTCTTGCCATCTCTGGCAGAAGGTGAGAAAGCCGATCGCCTCTCTTTCGCTCGCTGGCTGGTCAGTGGCGAGCATCCACTTACAGCCCGTGTCGCAGTCAATCGCATCTGGCAGCACTACTTTGGCACCGGCCTGGTGAAGACGGCCGACGACTTCGGTCTGCAAGGCGACTGGCCCTCGCACCCGCAACTACTCGACTGGTTAGCCGTCGAGTTTGTCGAGAGTGGCTGGGACATGAAGGCGTTGCACCGCCGCATCGTCACCAGCGCGACTTACCGACAGTCGGCCGCCGCCACGCCCGAGGCGTATGAACGTGACCACGATAACCGGCTCCTGGCCCGAGGTCCACGCATGCGACTTCCGGCGGAACAGATTCGCGATCAGGCACTCGCGGTCGCCGGGCTGCTGTCCGATAAACTCGGCGGCCCCAGCGTGCATCCCGAGCAGCCAGCCGGCCTGTTCGAGGAAAAGGCCCAAACGATGTACCACCCCACTTGGGTCACCAGCAGCAGCCCCGAGCGTTACCGCCGCGGGGTCTATGTCTATTGGAAGCGGATGAACCTGTACCCCACAATGGCGATCTTCGACGCTCCCACACGAGAACGTTGCCGGGTGACCCGAGCCGCCACAAATACGCCGCTGCAGGCTCTCGTGCTGCTGAACGACCCGGTCTACCTGGAAGCCGCCAGTGGATTCGCCGATCGAATCCTCGCCGACGCGACCAACGACCTGGCTCGCATCGACTATGCCATTCACCGCTGCTTAGGAAGGCCGTCGAGCCATGACGAACGACTGCGTTATGCCGCATTCGTGGAAAGGCAGCGGCAGCGTTATACGAGTGATCCCGCCGCCGCGGCCGAGTTGTCAGGCGGCATCGAAAGCGCCGGCGACGCCTCGACCGCTTCCAAGCCGGCCAAGAAACGAAACCAACAACAAACCATCGAGCGTGCCGCCTGGACGACGCTGGCCAGTTTGCTGCTGAATTTGGACGAGACGATTAGCAAACCGTAACGCCGGTGAATGGCGACGCCCACCTACTAACCCGAAGCGTGAGCTAGGGAACCAAGAAACAACATGCCACGCGTCAGCGTCGCTCCACTGCAGGAACAACGTCACACTGGCGGAGCCAGTGGCACCCAATTGCACCATGACCAACTCACGCGAACAACTCGCCAACGCCGTCACCCGCCGTGCCTTTCTCGCCAAGAGCAGCACCGGGATCGGAACCGCTGCGCTCGCTTCCCTGTTGGCAACGAATGCAGGTGCAGAGACGGGCAAGCCTGCGGAAGCCAACCAACCACCGAAGAACGTCATCCCAGTGACCCACTGTGGCTGCCCTCACTTCGCCCCCAAGGCGAAACGGGTCATCTACCTGTTCATGTCGGGCGGGCCCTCGCATGTCGACCTGTTCGATCCCAAACCGATGCTCACCGAGCGTGATGGACAACCGATTCCCAAGGAGCTGATCAAGAACCATCAGTTCGCGATGATCAAGTCGGGGGCACCCACGTGCAAAGCGTCGCCGTACAAGTTCAAGAAGCACGGCGAGAGCGGCAACGTGCTCTCCAGCCTACTGCCACACATGAGCGAAGTGGCGGACGAACTGGCGATCGTTCGTTCGCTGCACACCGACACCTTCAATCACGATCCTGGCGTGATGTTCATGAACACCGGCGACGTCCGCTTCGGCCGACCGTCGATGGGCTCTTGGGTTTCTTACGGTCTGGGGAGCGAGAATCGCGACCTGCCAGGCTTCGTCGTGCTCGCCTCGGGCGTGAACACCAATCAGCCGCTGCTAGAGGCGTACTGGGGCAGCGGCTTCCTGCCGACGCAGTACCAGGGCGTGCAGTTTCGCAACCAGGGCCAGCCGGTGCTATACGTGAAGAACCCGGCCGGCCTAAGCGAGAAGGTTCGCCGCGACATGATCGACGTGATCAACGAGTCGAACCGTCAACACCTGGCCGAGGTGGGCGACCCGGAGATTCGCACGCGGATCGAGCAGTACGAAATGGCCTACCGCATGCAGATGAGCGTGCCGGAGCTGACCGATCTCACCAAGGAACCGGCCAGCGTGCATGCTATGTACGGCACGGAGCCGGGCCAGGTTTCTTACGCCAACAATTGCCTGCTCGCCCGCCGGCTGATCGAACGCGGCGTCCGCTTCGTGCAGCTCTATCACAAGGGCTGGGACTCGCACACCACCATTCAAAACGATCACGAACGACAGTGCCGAGAAACGGATCAGGCGACCGCCGCCCTGATCAAAGATCTCCGCCAGCGTGGACTACTCGACGACACGTTGATCATCTGGGGTGGAGAATTCGGCCGCACGCCAATGGCCCAAGGTTCCGGCAAGAACTATGGCCGCGACCATCACCCACACGGTTTCAGCATGTGGATGGCGGGCGCCGGCATCAACGCCGGCACCACCTACGGAGCAACCGACGAGTTCGGTTACTTCGCCGCCGAGAACAAGGTGCACGTTCACGACTTCCACGCCACGGCTCTCCACACTTTGGGCATCGATCACGAAAAGCTCATCTACCGGCTGCGCGGCCGCGACTTCCGCCTAACCGACGTGCACGGCCGCGTCGTCAAAGAATTGTTGGGGTAGGGTGGCAAAGGGGCACGGCGGCCTCCGTCGAAACGGCCCCATCCCCACGATTTTCACCGCCGCAATCCCTTGCGACGCTGCGCAAGTGTGTATACTTAGCGGGCACAGACCAAGGTTACAGAACCCCTGCCGCCGCTGACAGTTAAGGCCGGGCAGTGGATCTGCTTCTCGACAACCGGATCTGCCTGAACACAAACACGGAGCCATGCGCATGACGCCCTCTCGCCCCTCTCGCTCGCGTTCACGTTCCCCAATCGTCCGCGTCACCTTCGACGCCGTTCTCTTAGTCGCCGCCATGTTCGGCCCCTTCGCCGCGCAGGCCACGGCCGCTAGCGAGGCCCAAGAGGCATTGCTTAAGAGCGTTGGCTCGGAGCATGGGATCGTAGCCGTGCTCGACTTTCCCGACTCCGATGCAGCAAGCGTCCTTGAACTGGCTCAAGGTAATCACTGGCGAATCTACTTCCAATCGGACAAGCCGGAGCAGGTCGACCAGGTTCGCAAGGCGGCCGACGAAGCGGGACTGCTGGGCACTCGCCTGTTTGTCGATGCCGGCTCGTTCAAGCAGATCCAGCTCGCCAACAACGTAGCCGATGGACTCGTGGTTAGCCCAAATGCCGCCACCCGAGTCAAACTGGACGAAATGTTTCGCGTGCTTCGCCCGAAAGCCAGCGTCATCGTGGACAGCGCGGCAGTCATCGCCAAACCACTCCCCGCCGGCACCGATGTCTGGTCGCACCCTTACCACGGTCCCGACAACAACCCGCAGTCGAAAGACAAGATCGCGCGCGGCGAACTTCGCACCCAGTTTATCAACGAACCAAAGTTCAGCCCCATGCCGGAGCAGACCGTGATCGCGGGCGGGCGCATCTACAAGGCCCTCGGCCACATCGCCCATCGCCGCAACCAAAACAAGCAGCTCAACACACTGTTCTGCATCAACGCTTACAACGGCACGATCCTCTGGAAGCGTTCGCTGCCCGAAGGCTTCATGATTCACCGCAACACGATGGTCGCCACCGACGACGCCCTCTACCTGGGCGACAACGAATCGTGCAAAGTACTCGACGCGAAGACCGGCCGCGTGCTGGAGAACATCACCTTCGCCAAGGATCTGACCGATGGCCCGGTTTGGAAATGGATGGCCATCGACGACGGTACGCTGTACGCCATGATCGGCAACGAAGAGGTGAAGATCTCGACGCGTCCCTCCGACAAGCCTGGCCTGGGCCACTGGCCGTGGGAGATGTGGCAGGGTCACGAGTATGCCAACCCCAAGACCTCGTTCGGCTTCGGCCGCACCATCGTGGCGATTGACCTGAAGACCAAAAAACTCAAGTGGAACTACCAGAGCGAGGAGTTCATCGACGCCCGAGCCCTGGCAATGAACAACAATCACATCCTCGCCTATTCGCCTGAGAAATTTCTCACCGCCGTCGATCGGACCACGGGCGAAGTCGCGTGGCAGACCGATTCCGCAGACGTGCTGGCCGCGATTGGTGCCCTCGGTGGGGCTCAACATTGGGTCACCGGCTACTCCACAACCTGCTACATGAAGTGTAGCGACGACTACGTCTACTTCGCCGGGCCGCAGTGCAAACGAATGACCGTCGTCTCCGCCGCCAATGGCGAACTCGCCTGGACGCACCCCGACGGCAACCTGCAGCTCGTGCTCCGCGATGACGCCATCTACGCCGCCGGTCCCAAGTCGACCGGCGTTCGCCTCGACTACAAAACCGGCAAGGTACTCGGCGAACTACCAACCCGCCGAGCCTGCACCCGCGCCACGGGCGCCGTCGACAGCGTCTTCTATCGTGCCAAAGGTGGAACCGTTCGCGTTCTGACCGACTCGAAAGAAAGCGACGCCCAACACATTGCCGCCATGCGACCGCCTTGCCAAGACGGCGTGATCATTTCCAACGGGCACTTCTACTGGGGCCCTTGGATGTGTGGTTGCGAACTTTCACTCTACGGGAACATCGCCCTTGGCCCAGCCGCCGGCCGAACGTTTCCCACCGACGCGTCCCTCTACAAGTCGGCCCTAGCAACAATCAGCGGCAAACAGCCCGCTCCGCTGGCCATCAACGAGAACGACTGGCCCAGCTTCCGCGCGGGCAACCAGCGGCACGACCGCGTTTCGTTCACACTACCTCGCTCCGTCAAAACCAACTGGCAATCGAGCATAAACACCAAAGAGATGCCGACCGCACCGGTTGCTGCCGGGGACATGGTCTTCGTCGCCGACCGTAGCGGCGTGGTGCAGGCCTATGCCGCCGACGGCACCACCGCCTGGAAGAACTACACCGGCGGGGCGATCTACTACGCTCCGGCCGTGGCAAACGATCGACTCTATGTCGGTTCGGCCGACGGCCGCGTCTACGCCTTCGCGGCCAAGACCGGCGAGCTGCTGTGGAGCTTCCAAGTCGCCCCGGCCGTCGAACGGATCAACGTCTTTGGCCAACTCGTATCGCGTTGGCCAGTCGCCGGTGGTGTGGTTGTCCAAGGTAACAAACTTTACGCCGTGGCCGGCATCGCCAACTACGACGGCACCTACGTCGTGGCCCTCGATGCCAAGAGTGGCGAGCTGCTCGCAGAACAGCACCTCTGGCAAGCTCGCCCAAAAGGTCAACGGCGGCATCAGCCTGCAAGGCAACATCTCCATCGCCGGGGGCGAACTTCGCTTCCTTGGCGGCGGCGTCTACGAGACGGCTCGCTATGACCTGGAAACGCTCGCCTGCTTGAACAAACCGGCCGAGACACTCGAAGCCGAATTCCAAACCGCCTTCTATCCCTTCTACCCCAAGTACGGCAAGTTCGTCTCGCTGCAGGCTTCCTGCCCAACCGGCGTCGTCTGCTACGCGGCCCGTTACGAAGGCAACCTGTTCAGCAACATTACGCTGCAAGAAACGCCGACCGACGACAAACCGCTGGTGAACACAGAACAGGCCAGAAAAATGCTTCGCCGCCACGGCAAGATCCTCGGCGGCAAGAACATCTGGGCCGACACGAAGAACCGCCGCTTCACCAGCTTCATCGCCTCCGACGACGTGCTGATCGCGACTGGGCACACCGAAGAAGCCCCCGACAAACCGTTCATCGTGGCGATCAATATCGCCGACGGCACGGACATCTGGAAGCACGACCTGGCCGCCGACGCGGTCAAGGGCGGCATCGCCATCGATCACAAACAACGAATCTTCGTCACGCTGGAAAACGGCGAACTGCTTTGCTTCGGAGCAGGGGAGTAGGGTGCGTTGTTTGCAAACCCGTTCCTCAATTCATTTTTTGACAGGATGAACAGGATTGAACGGGATGGACTGGGCGCCAGCGATGGTGATGACGAATGACATGTTTTGAATTGCTCTTCTTCTTCATCAATGTCATGTGCGGTCTTCTGCTGGGGCTATATGGCTACTCGACCGGTGGACCAGCTCTTGCGTTCGTCTACTTTGTCCTCGGAAGCGGCGGCATGTCCGTCTTACTTTGGAGCATTGGCGAGGCATCGGGCTGGCTCCACCGCCGAAAGCTTCCCCCGATGCGATGCGAATGTGGCGAATGCGACGCGGACGAGTTTGTTTACCGCGATGTTGAAGGGACGATCGTGACTCAGTACAAGTGTGGTCGAATGTACGTCCGAGAAGACGGTAAAATTGTTAAACTAGAGGACACTCCACCAGAATCCTAGAAGCTGATGAGGTCACCATGGCTTTCGTCTAACAGGCTCGCTGGACGCACCAGTCCCCTCATCCTCGTCGATCCTGTTCATCCTGTCGAAAAATTGAACTGCCACCGGGCGTTCAGGCCCTGCGTCCGATATTCTCTCCCTCTCCCGCCGCTCTCCCTGTTATCCTGTCAGATGACTCACGGTTAGGTTCTCGCACACCGGTTTTATCGGGGCGTGCGATTTCTGTTCGAGCAAGGAAACCGAGAACCGCGTCATGCACCCTGCGCTGACCATCACCGATCATCGCCCCTGGCCGCTGCCCTCGGGTCGCTGGACGTGGCGACAGTCGTGGTGCGATCTCTTGTTCGCCCACTGGCCGGTTCCGGCAAAGCAACTGCGGCCGCTGATCCCGGCGTCGCTGGAAGTGCAGGAGTTCGATGGCACCGCCTGGGTCGGCGTGATCCCGTTCCACATGACCGGCGTCATGCGGCGCCCCTGGCCGGACATGCCTGGGCTGTCGGCGTTCGCGGAACTGAATGTCCGCACCTACGTCGAGCGAGACGGCAAGCCAGGCGTCTGGTTCCTCAGCCTCGACGCGACCAACCGGCTGGCAGTATGGGCGGCACGGCGATTCTTTCATCTACCGTACCACCTGTCCGACATGCAGATCACGCCGCAGGGCAGCGGTTTCGATTACCGTTCCCACCGCAAGAACAGCGAGCAAGACGCCAGCTTCGTAGCCCACTACCGCCCGACCTCGGATGCTTTTCACGCGAAGAGCGGCACCATCGATCACTGGCTTACCGAACGCTACTGTCTCTATGCCGAATCGCCTGGGGGACAACTCTACCGCTGCGACGTGCACCACGTGCCCTGGTCGCTACAACAGGCGAGCGTGACGATCGAACAGAACACGATCAGCGCGGCCAACAATGGCATCGAGCTGACTGGCGAGCCGACATACACCCACTTCGCCCGCCGCGTTGATGCGCTCGTTTGGCCACTGGAGCGAGTGGGATAGGGCGGGGACTGATGCAATATTCGGCCTGGTGATTCGGCAACTTCGAATGGCCCGATCCGAAAACTTGTACCTGTAGCCCTTTGGCTCGAATCGGGAGGGTGAGGCTGCTGCCGAACCGCGGTTGTTCAGCAAGTGGACGTTCCAATCGGTCTCATCTAGCACTGGCGGAGCCAGTGGCACCCCAGAGGCACCTCATCCGGCAATTCATTTTCGGCAGGATCAATAGGATAAGACGGGATGCCGTGGGTGCCACCAACAGCGAGCATGCCCCCCAACCAAGATGGACACTCGGGTTCCCGCACGCACAGCGTGCCCTACATCTTCCTATCCCCATTCCTGTAGGTCAGGCTGTGCCTGACGGAATCCGGAGTTGCCACAACTACCAACTGGCGGAGCCAGTGGCACACAATTGCGCACATCCGTTCGACGTTTGTCCGTCGTCTTTCAGACAGCTGTTCGCTTCGTGTTCGTTCAATGTTCGTTCAATGTTCGTTCATCTTGCCGTCTTGTCTTTTTTCGACAGCATGACTATCGACCCACCTATCACCCCAAGACAAATAATTTGATCTGAACACCGGTCTGTGCATAATGATTTCCCGCTGCACGAGATGGTTGCAGTAGCGTGCGGGCAGGAGGCTTCTTGTTGTGGCTGGCCCCCTATTGTTGTGGCCGGTCTCCTGACCGAGCCACTGGGGCGACCGAAGGTCTCTCGGGCAGGGGGGGGGCACTGGCAGAGCCCGTGGCACCGGTGAGACAACGCGCACGTTCGTTCTTTGACAACCTAGAATTGAGTCTGCAGGCCTAAGGCTTGAGGAGCAACGGAACGCAGTCGCCTTGACTGTCCCGCGAACCCGCATCGACTGGATAGACAACCCAGGCGCGAGCTACCGCCCTGCGCTCGGATGCCACGGCTACGAGAATCCCGTCTTATCCTGTTCATCCTGTCTAAAAATGAGCTGCCGAGAAAGGCTGTTACGCTTAGGCACACTGCCTAGCACGTCTCGATTGCGCGTGCGGAGTGCCGCGTGACTTTCGTCCACTTGCGTCACCAACACGGCTCAGCATGACCTTCGCTTTCCCGATACCTTTTGGTGGTGTGCGTGCCTTACCGTTCGCGACAAGGAAACAACAGGTGAACAACGTCGGCACGTGGCTGAGATTTTCCGAAACGGAACAAACGCCCGACATCCGCCGAACAAGCGTTGAACATCGCATGAACATGGGTGGAACAAACGTGAGAATGTTTCGCACGACGTGAGCGACAATTTCTTCGTGGTCGGCTGATTGTCATCGCACACACGCTGGCGTATAGTCGCACGCTAGAGCGGCTTACGACAACAACCAACGCCCTATCGCGGCGGCGATTTAACTTCACGGAGAACGAACGACATGCAGCTGCAAGGAAAACGAGCCCTGGTGACCGGTGGAACTCGCGGAATCGGGGCGGCCATTGCGGTCGCCTTGGCCAAGGGCGGGGCCGACGTGGCCATCAACGCTCGCAACGATGACGAGGCGGCGGCTGAAGTCCGCTCGCAAATTGAAGCTGCCGGGCAGAAAGCCGTGATGCTGGTCGCGGATATGGCGGATGGCGACGCGGTCAAGGATTGCGTCACCCAGGCGGCGGCCGAACTGGGCGGGCTCGACATCGTGGTCCACTCGGCCGGCGGTCCTTCCTTCGGCAACATCGACTCTGTAGAGCCGGATCAGTGGTACGCCACCTTCGATGGCCACGTCCACTCCGCCTATCACCTCTGCCGCAACGCCTTGCCGGTGCTGCGACAGAACGGCGAGGGGGCGATCGTGCTGATCTCCTCGGTGGCGGGCATCCGCGGCTGCGCCGGGGCGATCGCCTACGGCACGGCCAAGGGAGCGATTTCACAATTTACGCGCATGCTGGCTCGCGATGTGGCGGACGACAATATCCGCGTCAACGTGCTAGAGCCGGGCGTGATCCGCACGCGGTTCCACGACAAGATGACGGACCAGCAGCGGGAGCACAATCTGCAGAATCGCATCCCGCTGCACCGGGAAGGC
>CAYLRE010000109.1:0-13810 GCA_964385715.1 uncultured Planctomycetaceae bacterium | reverse complement strand
TGGGCCCACGACAACGGCCTGATCGCGCACCTCGACGGAGCACGGCTCTTCAACGCGGTGGTCGCATCCGGCATCGACGCGAAGACCTGGGCTGACCACTTTGACACCGTTAGCGTCTGCTTCTCGAAGGGACTCGGCGCCCCGGTTGGCTCGGCACTCGCCGGTTCACATGAACAGATCGCCTCGGCGCGACGACACCGCAAGTGCTTTGGCGGCGGCATGCGACAAGCGGGCATCTTGGCGGCAGCCGCGCAATTCGCCCTGGAGAATCACATCGACCGCCTGGCGGAAGATCACGAGCACGCCAGGCAGCTTGCCGATCATATCGAAGCAATCGACGGCCTGACGCTTACGCCACCGGTGATCGACACCAATATGGTAATCTTCCAAGTCGATCCACGACTTGGATCAGCACCTGACTTTGCCGCCCAACTCGAACAACGTGGGCTGCGAATGCTCGCGATGGGGCCAACTTCGATTCGCGCCGTCACGCATCTCGATCTTCCCGCGGATGGAGCGACGCTCGCCGGCGAGATCCTTCGCGAGGTCGCCGGTGCCGCGGTCAACTCCGCAGTCTAACAACACGCAGTCTAACAACACGACAGAACGAGCGGACGCCGGAACCGCTCAACTTCAAAGCAGCCGGCAGGCAATATCGACTTTGAGGCGGCCAGCGGAGCCATGGCGAAAGTAACCATCGAGGCACTTTGGAAGCAACTCTCGCGGAGCGGCCTATTGGGGCCAACTCGCATGGTCGAAGTGGCTCGTCGCTTCCAAAACTTCGCGGCCAATGGAGGCACCTCCCTGGAACCGACGGCGGCAGAGCTAGCCAGCTGGCTTGTCGAGCAAGAGATCGTAAGCCGTGAGCAATGCGACGTGCTACTTCGCCGGATCGCATCCCCGGCGGCACCGCCACCCTTCTCGCCCTCGAAACAACCTGAAAACGCAACTCCGCAAGAAGACGCCCCATCCGCTTCGACAATTGTGGCGGATGACTCCCGGCGGCCGAGCAGACGCATGGCCGAGCGAGGCAATCTTACCGGCAAGAAGACGTTGTGGATCTCCGCTTGCTCGCTGGCTGCAGTGGCGCTCATCGTCACCCTCGCATTCTCCCTGGGAGGCGGAAATGATACTCCAACCGGCGACGAGGCGATCGCAGAAACTCCGCTAGATACGTCCGCACCTGGTGCGATAGCGCCCGCATTAGAAACAGATGCTGCCGCCATCAGTCCCAAGAAAGACGAAGAGAAACAACGAGCCGCCACTCCGCCACGCGAGATCGCCATGCCCGATGATGGCCAGACTCTTTGGGCATCTCCTACCGCCGGTCTACCACCCACACTTCGTCATGTCCCCTCTGGTACGCAAGTCGTCTGTACGCTCCGTCCGCAGGAACTACTCACCGCCGGCTACGGAAAGGCCTTGCTCGCCGGACTCGGCCCCGCCGGGGACGAATGGCAGCAATGGATCGAGGCCGCCAGTGGTCACGATCTTCAAGAAATCCGCCGCCTCGACATCATGCTTGGGGAATCGGATCGAATGTCGCCGCTGCTGGCAGTTGTTGTTTATCCAAAATCTCCTCTCGACGAAAATCTAGTCGAGGGAGGAATAATCGACAACGAGCAGGCCGAAGGGAAGGAAGCGAGGAAATCTTGGCAGCAAGCACGTCAGGCCGCGTTGGCCGAGACGCAGCCAGTTCAGCCGCCGCTTGTCTACTTTTTCCCGGACCGAGATCGCATGGTGTTGGCTCCCCGCGAGGTTATCGATGAACTTCAGGCCGCCGACACCGGTGGTGCTCCCCTGGTGCACCCGCTCAGCGAACTCAACGACCGAGTCGACCGTGACCGTCACATCAACATCCTCTTCTCGTCGGACTATTTGCAAAGCGAACGAGAGAAGCTCTACGGCCAACGCCTGGCACCGATGCGTGAATCGATCACCTGGATGCTCGGACCAGACAGTGGTATCCAGGGCGGCGTGCTCAGTCTGCATCTCGAGGAACGATTGTTCGCGGAGCTACAGATTTTCACGCTGCGTGAAGTCTTGCCTCGCATCGCCGCTCGCGAATTCCACAAGCGAATCGACCAGTCGCCCCGACGTGCTAAAGATCATCTCAAGACGCTGTCGATCCACTCTTATAGTCGTGACGTTCTGTGGGATTTTCCGGAAATGCTCCGCAGTGTCGCTCACTACACCCGGCACGACCGTGACGGCCGATTCGGCGTGGTGCGATGTTATTTGCCCGCGAGTGCGGCGGCCCATCTCGCCTCGGCTATCGATTTGACGCTCTGGGAGACCGCTCGAGCGAGGGCCGGAGACACATCAACAGGCCCGTCCACTACGATCGCCCGCCGCAAGCGGACCTTAGAGGAACGCCTCGGCGAGAAAACTTCCCTGAGCTTTGACCGCAGTTCGCTGGAAAAATCACTCCAGATGTTAAGTGAGGACGTCGGGATTCGCATCGTGATTCTCGGCAGTGACCTACAATTGGAAGGTATCACCAAGAACCAGTCGTTCGGGCTCGACATGCGGGACCGTTCTATCCGGAAGATCCTCAACGCGATTGTCCAACAGGCGAACCCCGACAAAACGGCGACCGAGCTCTCCGACCCAGCGCAGAAGCTGGTCTACATCCTCAAAGAAAAATTCAAAGGCGGAGACGACGCGATCGTGATCACGACGCGTGCTCAGGCGGCTGCCAGGCGGGACACACTCCCGGAAGAGTTCGTCAACCTGACAGAAAACACGCCGATCCCGAATCCATAACGACTTCCAACTCCTGACTCCCCAAGTCAACGAATCGAATCCGGCATGGAACCATTTCGCGTCATCTGTGTTACCTGCAACGCGGCGCTCCGCGTGCGCGACGCGAAGTTGATCGGAAAGATTCTGCCCTGCCCGAAGTGCAATAGCATGGTGCAGGTCGAGCCGCCAGAGGACATGGGAGCCGAAGAATTAGCGGCAGCAACCGGCGCGGCCGTGGCGTCTTCCGCCCCCCGCACAGGCACGGCAACGACGGCTGCCGCCGCCAATCAAACACCCACGCCGCCAACACCACCACCGCTACCAGAATCGGCGATGGCCTCGACAGCGAGCATGGACGAGGTCGCGGCTGCCGATTCATTCGGCACGATCCCCACCATACCCAAGCCAACTTGGATCAAGTGGTTCACGATCGGTTCTGCAGGCGTACTCGTGTCGCTTGCCATCGTGGGTGGTGGTTACCTGCTATTCGCCGGAGACGACGAAGTTGCACCGACGGAACCGGCCACGGTCGCGACGTCCGACAAAGTCGTAGCGGATGCCGAAGAGACAACCGAGAAAGGGACCGTCAGCGAGACAGGCGACCACGCCGAAGCATCTGACAAAGCCGTCACGGCCGAGCCTTCTCGTGCAGCGCAGGAAAAGGCCAAACCATCACCGGCAAAGGTTGTCGACGCCGAGCAAACACCGATCGTCGAAAAGACGGCGAGCAGTAAGTCAGAGCTCAGCAACGCATCAGAAACGCCCGCGACCACCATCAAGGACGAAGCGGTCGAAAAGGACGCCGTTGACCAAGACGCTGTAAACAAGCCGGCCGACAGCCTGGCCCAGCAAGACAAGCTGGCCGCTCGACCACCTCAACGGCCAATAGAAGAGAACTCTTCCGAGGCAGAGGACGCGTCGCCCGAGGTACAGACGCCCACACCATCTGCACGGCCCAAGTTGCCTGCCGCCGACTTCGACGTAACGGCTCGCCTGGCACTCAAGGTCGGAGAGGTGAAATTCGAGAAGGTACCCTGGCAAAACATTATCAATTCGCTATCGGCGATGACCGCCATGCCAATCGATTACGATGCGGCTACCTTGGCTAGAGTGGGACGCTCGCCGCAGAGCCCGACAACCGTGGTCCTGCAAGATGCCGCACTTGGCGAGGTACTCTCCGCAATCACCAAACGAGCAGGGCTGAGCTACATCGCCACTGGCCCACGGGTCATCATTACGGTACCGCCGCAGGACACAGCTCGCCTCACAACAGCCCCTCATCGCACCGAAGATTTGGCCAAGAGCCGGGCATCGCGTCGTGAGCTGGCCAAAATCATCCGCACTGTCATCGCCCCCATGTCGTGGGAAAGTGCCGGGGGACGCGGCAAGATCGACACCGCGGACGGAAGCCTCACGATTACACAGACGGCCGACGTCCAAATCTCGATCGTTGCGTTCTGGGACAAGCTTCGAGTTGCCAGAGGTGGCACACCCAAAACCCGACTCAATCCCAAACTCGCTTCGCTTAAGACACGCAGCGCACTTGGACGCGAAATGCTCGCCAGAAAGGTGAGCGTACGTGGCACCGGTGACGACACGCTCCGCTCGCTGGCCGACCGCCTTGGACATCGTGCCAAGATCACGATCGCAATCGATGAATTCGCCCTGGCTGCCGCTGGTATCTCCGGCAAAGAGCCGAGCGACCTCCAGGTCAACACCGTTCCGCTGTCGGATGCTCTGGCCAAACTGCTTCGCCCCCACAACCTGACCTATCACGTGGTCAATTACGGGCTAATCAAGATCACCACGGAGGCCACGCAGCTTGATGCGTACGATGTCGAGTTTTATCCCGTCTCCGAATTGGCGACCGACGCCGAAAGTGCCGAGAAGCTGATCGCTCGCATAGAAGCAGCGATCGCGCCCGGCAGCTGGCTGAAGCCGAATCACGTCGGCGACCAACAGCAAGCCGACCCCGGGCAAGGGCAGGGGACGATGGCCTTCGATCGTGTGAGCCGCTGCCTAATCGTGCGACAGCTTCCTGACGTACAGGCCGAGATCGAAACGGCTCTCGCCCGCTGGCGCACGCGCTAAATCTAAGCTGAAAATCCCATGCGTCTCCGCGAGCATGGCAACTCCACACCGCGACAGCGTTGCCAGCGACGCTTGCAGGCGGAATCATTTTCTCCCGCAAAACGAGAATCCCTCTGGCACCAGCTGGCCTCAGTTTGGTAATTAGCCCGCTGAAAACCGGAACGCATACCTGCGCGCCGATGCGTCATCACGGGAATGGCCAGTGTTTAGTACGAAAACTTGACGTCTACCGAGAAGCCGCAGCGAGGCTCTTGCGCTCATTCCACGCCAACGGATGTGGGTTAGCGCTGGAGTTTCTTTGCGGCTTTTTGCATCGAGAACAAGCAAACAGCCGATAGACCGATAGTAACGAAAAACCAGAACAGGCAAGGCTTCCGGCAAGCCTTTTATAGATATGGAGAAGTGGCAATGACTCGAACGACAAAACGGGCCCTCGCGGGTTCCTTCCTCACCATCTGTCTGACGCTACTCGTCGCTCGCGGAGCGGACGCCACGCTAGCGATTTCGGTTGTTCCGGTCGACGATTTTGGGAATCCGACTGCGCCAGCGTTCTTGGTATCTGATGGGGACTCGGCCGACGATGCCGGTCCTCTCGCGACGGAAGATGAGGTCCTTACGATCACCGAATTGATCGACGGCATGACCCTAACCGTGGCCGCCACGACCACCCCTCGAACCGGGATCGATCCCGAACTCCAGCTGGTCAATCTTTCGATCGGTGGTCCGACGGTAGGACGAATGCGCATCACGGCGACCGACACCGACTATCTCACGACTCCGACCAGCAATGTTGAATTCACGAGTTCGATTGCCGGCATGACCACGGGCACAGTGACCGCCAAGTCCTTCATCGACTCTGGCAATACCGCCTTTGCAACGAACACTCCGATCCACGATTTCGGCCTGCTCGACAGCCCAGCCTTTTCCGGGTCATCGACCTTCAGCGTAGCATCGCTTTTCTCGCCATTCTCGATGACCTTGGTCCTGGAAATCGACCACCAGCATGCCACGGATGTGACCGCATTTACCTTCGCGACCAGCACCTCGAATCCCTCAGGCTTGGCAAGCGTCCCCGAACCGTCCGCTTTGTTCCTGGGCCTGGCCGGTGCAGCACTGGCATGCCTCTTCCGAGTACGGCGTCCGAAAAAGCGTCGCCAGCAGTAGCCCACGCTCAGCAGCCGGACACGCGGTTAACGGGCACGATTCGCGACATCTTCACGATCAAGCCGTGGCAAGATAGGTCGACTCTGCCTACGGATCGGTTCGCATTGCGGGGAATCTCGGCAGCGCTCGGTCGCGACGGCTGAAAATTCGCATGCGACAACGTCTATCGGTCCGATTCTGTTAACAGGGGCAGTCGTCCTCGCGAAGAACCATTCTGTTGACAACCGCTCTTCGCAAGCCGAAAATAGATAATTACCCACCTCGTCGCGCTCGCCTTCCCTTTTTTGTCCAGCCGTGCAGGAAGCCGCAAGCCGTGATCGATACTCGATATGATTCGACTTCTATCCATCTCGATGCTCGGCGTCGTTGTCCTGGGCGGTGCTGTATTCCTAGCCTGGAAAAATAACGGGCCAGGAAAGCCGGTCGCTGCTGCCGTCATGCCGACCGGAAAGCCGTCTACGCACGCTCCCGAGTCGTCGGAACTCGCCGACAGTACACGTGACTCCACCACCGAACAACTAGCGATTCCGGCCGGACAATCTGCGGTCACCGAGAACGACGTCACAGCCACCCCTGTCGACGTCTCGCTACCGCCGCGAGCCGACGCAGATTCGCCGCGCCAAGAACGAACAGAAATTCCGACGACTTCGCTCGCTTCACAGCTGCTTCTCTCTCAGGTACGCCTGACATCGGCCGAAGCGGAACACAAGATCGCGGAACAAGAGGAAACGATCCGCGAACTGAAGCGACAACAAGAACTCGCGACCGCGACACGGGCCCTCAAGTTACTTCGCCTTGAGCGTGAGGCGTATCGCCACGGTGAGGCGACGCGTCAGCGACAGGATCTGCTCGGTGAAGTCGAACTCGCCCAGCGCCGTCTAAAACTGGCCGAATCGCGACTCGTATGGTCAGAACGCTTGGCCGAGAAGGGTCTCGTCAGCCAGTTCGGCCTGGAAACGGACCTCGCCGCCAAAACCGAAGCCGACGAGAAGCTTCGGTCCGCTCAGCAGAAACTGAAAGAATTCGACAGCTCCGCGCACCAACGTCAGTTGTCGATTCTGGATCGTCAGGTGCAACTTGCGGAGACCGATGTCGAACGTATTCGCCGCACTGAAAAGGTGCAGAAGGCGAAGCGAAGAGTTAATCTCGCTATGCGTGAAACAACTCGGCAATTGGCGAGAAAACGATTGGCCAGACTTGAAGAAAAGCAAGACACTCTCACAAGGCCCAATTCTCCAAGAACAGTCACGAATGATGCGTCGCAACATCGCCATCCGGTTCATGCCGCGATCACGCAGAGCCTACCTATCGAGAGTATCGTTGCGCACGGGACCTCGGTTCGTGCCGGCGATGTGATCGTGCGGTTCGATGTCACCGGTCTAGAGGACGAACTTCGCAAGACGGAAGCCGATGCCGAGCAGGCCGCTATTGAGATGGAACGGGCACGAGAGGATCTCGCCCTCGTGACGTCGGAGAACGAACTCGACATCTCACAAAGCGCGTTGGCCGTCAAGGCAGCGAAGCTGGCCCTGGTCGAGTACACGGAGGGCGAATTCCCGCGGCAGAAGCAGGACATCGTCGAGACGATCGACGAGATGCAAGGCAAGGTCGATGCGGCCGATCGTCGCCTGAAGTGGTCGGAGCGGGTCATCAAGAAGGGCTACGTCACGGCGATGCAGCTCAACGAAGATCAGCTCAAGCTTGCGGAACAGCGACACGCACTCGCGCAACTCCAACATCAGCTACGGATTCTTGAACAGCACACCTACGTGCGAGAACTGGCCTCGCTCGAATCCCAGGTCGAGCAATCCGAAGCAGACGACAAGCGAACCGCCGCGATGGCAGCGAGCCTGCTGGAAACGGCAAACACGAAGTTGCAGGCGGCCGAGAAAACGCACCGGCTTCATGCCGCGGAGGCCGAGCGACTAACCAAGATGATCAAGCATGCGTCGATTTTTGCCAAAGCGGACGGACGCGTGCTGCACGACTCACCTTTGTCGGCATCGACTGCCTATGAAGCTCCGACGGTCGGATCCATTGTCCACCCCGATCAGGTGCTGGCTACGCTGCAGACGGAGTCCGAGTAGCGAATCACGACGCCGCTCACTCGCCGGGTCGTGCTGGCGCTCGGTCTTCGTCCGGGGAAATGCTGGGCAGCGGTAGCTCCGGCGGAAGTATCCCCTCCAATTCATCTCCGGGCGGCAGAAATTCCTGGCTCATTTCTTCGCCCGGCTCCAGCTGCCCCATCCCCAACTCGGCCGGCGCACCCTCTTCAACAATCACGCAGCCGGTTCCGTCTTCCGTCAAGCAGGCACCGTCGTCGCCATAGCAGGAATCGCCATAGCACGAGCCATCTCCATTCAAGCATTGCGTGATGTCTTGCGGCTCGACCCAGTGACCTCGCTCGTCGATGTCCATCGCCCCCATATCCCGATAGAGCGACAGCCGTGCGGTCTCGTAATCAACCCAGGCCTCAATCAACTCGTTCTGGGCCTTCAGAATATTATCGAGAGCTCGCGAGATGTTGATACCTTTTCCGCCAGGCTGGGCATCAGGTAGTTCGCCCAGCTCGATCGCCTGATCGAGTTCCAAGGCGGCGACACGAAGCGCCCGCCGGTTGGCCTCGAAGATTTCCCGTTGCGATTCCGCCATACGGAGTTCCCGGCGGACGTCCAGCTTGACCTGATCCTCGGCCGCCATGAAATTGCGGCGAGCCCGTTGATAACTGATCTGTGCGGCCCGAAAGTTATTTCGCTGGCGGCGCCGGTCGAGCGGCGTCACAACTTCAACGCCCACACGGAAACTACTGTCCTTGGCGCGAAAGTCGACCGGATTGTCCTTCTCCAGCAGCGGTTGGGTATTCAATTCGCCCTCGGCAACAATATTCAACGTTGCTTCAAGACGATCGGCAGCTACCTCCATTCGCCGCCTGGCATCCATCACAAAACCGCGGCGATTCATCAGGTCCAGACGGCAGTTCAATCCGGCTCTGACGGCCTCATCCGGGCCGAAGGGAATCTCGGGAAGCGACACCAACTCGACCCGCACGGAGATCGAAAGCCCCGTCAGCTGCCGCACGATCGCCAGCAACTTTCGACGAACGGTACGCATCAGGTCGACTGTCTCGTCCACCTGTTCCGGTGAGAGTTCGCCTGCCTCTTGGAGAATTGCCTGCATCTCGACAATCGAATCGTAGAGTTTGGCTCCCGACTGTCGCACTTCCTCGAGTTGCTCCCGACGTTCGGCCATGTCTTTCACCAAGGCCGCCGCCTCTTCCTCCGACAACTCCCGCTCTGGCAGCACCTGCTTGAACTTCTCAAAATCGTCCTCGATGCCCTCCAGCGGTGGGACAATCATCTCCAATAGTCCACGCAGTGAAGCGAGCGATTCCCCCTGCCGGGCAGGGTCGTCATTGAGAACCAACTCAGCGAGCTGGTTCTCAATTTCCGTTAACCTTGGGTCGACAAACTTGAACGGCTGAAGCAGCGAATCGTCCAAGTCGACATCCAGATCGGGCGGAAGCCCCAACTGAAGCTTGAAACGATCCAGGTTCTCGTAGAACATTCGCCGCCGCGAGGCCTCGATGGCTCTGGCCGTGGCAAGACTACTCTCCAGCTGCGTCACATCCAGCGACGAAGCACGGCCCGCCTGGCTCAGTAGCTCCAGATCTCGAATCAGACCCTCCAGGCTTTGTACGTTCGTCTGTTGATTTCGCCATCGCTGTAGTGAGAACAACAAGGAGTAGAAGCCTTCGGTAGGGCTTCGTTGTCCTCGAATCAGGAAGGCGAGTTCGCCTCCGCCGGTCGTACCTGGCAGCGGAATCGTACGCTTACCGGTGAGAATGGTGGTGTAAAACTCCTTGCGAAAACGGGCGAAATCACGAGCCGCGTACAGCGAGTTGCGTTCTGACTGTGTCAAGTTCTCCATGGCGATTTCGCGGCCAGCTCCCGCGAAGAGCGGTTGCACTAACGAGTAGGCCAAACCGGACGCAGTGGCCGTCGTGTTGCCGCCCGAGAACATCCAGAGCGTGTTGTTCGTCAACTCGGCGACAGCCTGACCGCCAGCAGGAAGCAGCTTGGAAACGCCCAAGGTCGTCGGCCCCAGCTCCAGGTTGCTCTGATCCGTCGGCTGATTCCGAAAGAGCAGGGCGGTCGACGGCTCGCCATTGAACCCGATCGGCCGCACGTCGAACCGGTATCGCTGAAAGGTAAGCACCAAGGCCGACAGATACATGTTTTCAATCTGCTCTTGGTAATCGCGACTGTGAATTAGTCCCAGCTCGATCGACTCTTCGAGGCCCAGGTGATCGATCCGTGGTACCTGCACGTGATCCTTGACCTGGGGCGCATCGGGAAGGCTCTCTGTCCAGAACGGGTTCTCCACCTGATTTAAGCGGTCAAGCTTGGCCCAAGCCTTGGGCCCCCGCATTCCGTACGCGCACTGCATGTACCGATTGGCAGACGGGTCGTCCGGCGGCAGCGGAGGGCGATCTGGATCGGTCCCGTCGTAGAAGCGACTGAGAGGATCGGGCGTAATGTCGATCCGAGGCACCGACCAACGTGGATCACTCGTTTTTTGCCGCACGATGTCGTAAGACTGCGCGTCTGCCCGCATCCGGTAATCGGCACGTCGACAGCCAGTACCCGTGCCTATCAATAGACACGATACGACAACCAACCCGATGGCAATGCTAGCAGTGGAGCGCAACTTCAAAGCAGCTTCACGATGACCGAGTGAGGGCATACGGATAGATGGCGACGCCGTCGCGTCGCTGGAACGTCCTCAACAGTTTTCGGCATCTACCAACGTGAGAATGAGTCCGAGTTACGAAGACCTTTCGGATTGAACAATCTCGGAAACCTGCGGGACATAGGACACATTGAACCTGAGAATGGTGTACGAAACTGGCTGGAAATACCGGCACCAGGAACGCGCGAAACGAGGCTCGAACTGTCACCAGATGCATGTCAGATCGTGTCGCTGCGGAAGCGAGCCGCAGAGTGGTCCCAAGGCAGAAAACGGCCATTTCCCAGTTGATTTCCCCCATTTTCGGCTCCCAATCTGGCAGCTTCGCTGGTTCCCAATGGGCCAACTCCCTACCCGCAAGCCTCGCTGGCGACTATACTTTCCTATCTTCACTACCCCCGCCGGCGACAAACCCACCCGCGCTGCCGCGCACGCTGAACGACTTACCGTTGTCGCCACAAGACTGCCCCTTTGACACCGCATCGCGTCGAGTGATCGCTCTCCGGACGCCTCCCGCTGCGAATCGCGCGTCATTCATTTTCCACGAAGGAGTTTCCATGAGAAAGTTGTTCTGTCTGCTCGCCGTCGCAGCTTCGGCGTTTGTAACTTCGTCCATTGTTTCGGCCGAGGACGCACCCAAGGTGGAAACGCCGCTACAGAAGGTGAATTATGGTCTCGGTTACACCTACGGAATGAACCTCCGCAGCGATGGCCTGGAGATCGACATTAAGGCTTTGGTCGCCGGATTGAACGACGCGATGGCCGGTAACGAGCTAAAAATCACCGAAGCGGAATTCCGCGCCGCGTTCGCCGCCGTTCAACAAGAAATGCAGAAGAAGTCCGTCGCCCAAGCCGCGATCAACAAGGAGGCGGGAGCCAAGTTTTTGGCCGAGAACGCCAAGAAGCCAGGCGTCGTGATCACCGATAGCGGACTGCAATACAAAGTGGTACAGGCGGGAACGGGAGCCACCCCCAAGGGCACCGATACTGTCCGCGCCCATTACCGCGGACGCTTGATCGATGGCACCGAGTTCGACAGCTCGTACAAGCGAAACCAGCCGCTAGAGTTCCAGGTCGACGGCGGCGTTATCAAGGGATGGGCCGAAGCCTTGAAGCTAATGAAGGTCGGAGCCAAGTGGGAACTCTACATCCCGTCGGAGTTGGCCTACCGCGACCAAGCTCGTGGCGCCGTCATCGGCCCCAACTCGGTTCTCACCTTCGAGATCGAATTGGTCGAGATCGTCCCGCCGGCATTGCCGACGCCGTAGTGAATCCGGCAATCCAAAAAACTCAAAAGAGTATACGAATCAGGCTGCTCCAGCGATCTGCTGGGGTAGCCTTTTTTTGTTGAGACAGCTACCAGCCGCGCGGGCGGACTTTTGTACAAAGTCCGCTACGACGGCATCGCCGAAAGGCAGAGGTTACGAGACGGTCTCGGCCGGTACGTCATCAACCATCATCCGTGGATCACGGAAACGATAGCCGACACCGCGAACAGTCTCGACCAACGGTCCGCTCGTACCTAGCTTCTTGCGCAACGCGCGAATGTGCACGTCGATGGTCCGTTCCAGAACGAGCGTATCTCCGAGCGCCACGTCGATCAGTTCCGCACGAGTAAATGCACGACCGGGTTGCCGAATCAGCATGTCGAGAATCGCAAACTCGCTGGGCGTCAGATCGAGTGGCTGGTCGGCGGCCGTCGCCAAATGACGCTGCCGGTCGACGACAATCCCTTGACTCGCCATCACGTTGCCCTTATCGACGCCTGTCGTCCGACGTCGCAGCAGTGCCTTGATCCGTTCGAGCAGGACCTTCACGCTGAACGGCTTGGTGACATAGTCGTCCGCGCCAAGCGCCAGTCCGATAACCTGATCGGTCTCCTCCGACTTGGCAGTCAGCATAACGACCAACACGTCGTGCATCGCAGAGTTGTTGCGTAACCGCCGACAGACCTCAAGTCCGTCGATAACCGGCAGCATCAAATCGAGAACGATGACGTCGGGAGTCTTGAGTTGTGCTTGGTTGAGGCCGTCTTGCCCGTCGTGCGCAATCGAAACTGCATACCCGGCCTGCTCCAAGTTGTAAGAAAGGACATCGGACAGTGCCCGATCGTCTTCAATGATCAAGACGTGGTGCTTAGACTTCGCCATTCTTCAATCTCGGTTCTTCCAGAGGATCCAAATCGTGTTTATGTCGGGCAATCTCGCCATCGACGAGATAGATAACATCTTCGGCAATATTCGTTGCGTGGTCGGCAATCCGCTCCACATGCCGAGAGGCGGAAAACAGATAGAGCGCCGCCTCGACCATCTCCGGTTCGGTCCGCATCACATCCTGCATTTCGCCGATGACCTCGCGATTGAGCGAATCGACTTCGTCGTCTCGCTGACAAACCTCGCGAGCCAGATCAACGTCGACTTTCACAAACGCATCCAATGCATCCTGCACCATGGAACTCGTAAGATGGGCCATTTGATCGAACGATTCCGGAACGAGAAAACCGTCATGCCGCGATAATCGCTGAGCACGTTCGGCAACATTGACTGCCAGGTCGGCCATTCGCTCCAGATCGTTATTGATCTTGAGGATCGTCGCCACGCGACGCAGATCAACGGCAACCGGCTGGTGCAATGCAAGAATCTTCAAGCATGCCTCTTCGATCTGCACCTCTTGCTCGTCGACAAGTTCTTCACGCTCCAAAATTTCCGCAACCAATTCCGGTCGCAACTGGCGAAGCGCGCGGCTCGACTTCTGGATCATCTCCTCGACGATCGACGACTGAGCAAGCACCCGGCGTTCTAACGCGTCCAGATCTCGTTGTAAGTGTTGACTCATCGCTTACCCGAATCTTCCCGTAATGTAGTTTTCGGTCTGCTCTTCGCGCGGCGTGGTAAACAGCTCCTTCGTCGGCCCAGCTTCAATCAGGTTCCCCTCATAGAAGAACGCAGTCTGATCCGAGACACGGGCTGCTTGTTGCATAATGTGCGTCACCACAACAATGGTGTAGTTATCGCGAAGCTCAAAAATGAGATCTTCAATGCGGGCGGTCGAAGCGGGATCGAGT
>CAYLRE010000108.1:0-13882 GCA_964385715.1 uncultured Planctomycetaceae bacterium | reverse complement strand
ATCGAATGTTCCGTCCATCCGTTCGACGTCAAAAGCGCGGGCTAAGTTCAGGCGGCCGTTACCGATCTGGCCGAACGGCATGGCCGCGTCGACATCCTCGTGGCGGCCCACGGCGTTGCCCCGCAGCAGTTCCTGCGATTCACTCGCGAAGAGGACGTGCAAAGCGCGTTTCGCGTCAATGCCGAAGGAACAATTCACTGCGTGACCGCGGTTCTACCCCACATGCAGCAGAACAACTTTGGCCGCGTCGTTCTGCTGGGAACCGCTGCCGTTCTGGGCCGCCTTCGCTCGGCTGTCTATTCCGCCAGCAAGTCGGCGCTCGAAGGCCTCGTGCGGAGTGCCTCGCTAGAACACGCAGCCCACGGCATCACCTTCAACATCGTGTCGCCAGCGGTTGTCGAGGGTGGCCCCGCTACGATCGGCGACGGACGAGACAAACTACTCAAAGACTATCCGCTCGGTCGCTTCATCTTGCCGGAAGAAGTCGCCGGCACAATCGCATTCCTGACGTCAGAAGCCGCCGCTTCAATCACCGGCCAGCAGATCATCATGGACGGAGGCCGACCGTGATTAGGTCTACGGAAGCGACCCGGCGCACAACAACCAAACGTGAGAAAACATTGACGAGCGGGGACTGCTAACGTGTGCGGCATCGTTGCTGTCTTCCTGAAAGAACCGCGCGTCGATCGTGAGCGATTGCAGGCCGGCATTGCCGCGCTGCATCATCGCGGCCCTGATGGACACGGCTCCTGGATCTCGCCCGATGAGCGTGTTGCCCTCGGCCACGCCCGACTGAGCATCATCGATCTTGTCGGCGGAACCCAGCCGATCGCCAGTGAAGACGGTCGCACGCAAATCGTCGTCAACGGTGAGCTTTACGACTTCGAGCGAATCCAGAAGGAACTTGAAGAGCGTGGGCATCACCTGGCCACCCGTAGCGACAGCGAAATCGCTCTACACTTATTCGAGGACCACGGTCCCGCCTGCCTGCAGCAACTGCGAGGCGAGTTTGCCTTTGTTGTCTGGGACGAGAGAAACAGGCGGCTCCTTGCTGCCCGCGATCGCTTCGGAATCAAGCCGCTCTACTACGCCCAGCGACCGGAGGGTCTCTATATTGCCTCGGAAGCGAAGGCCCTTTTCGCGCTCGGCGTGCCGGCGGCCTGGGATCACAAGTCGTTCGTCCAGAGCTGCCATTCACCACTCAACGATGACCGCACGCTATTTGCCGGCGTCCGCCAGGTTCCGCCTGGTCACTACATCGAAGCGGTCGACGGCACCGTCCAACTCACTTGCTATTGGGACTGGCACGACGGGGTCAACCCGCGAACTGACTCGACCACCAATCTTGCGGGATCCACCAGAGGCGACGACACGGCCGACGTCATCCGCCAACAGATGGAGGAGGCGGTGCGTTTACGGCTGCGGGCCGATGTTCCAGTGGCGGTCTACCTGAGCGGAGGCATCGATTCCTCAGTCGTGCTCGGCCTAGCTGCCCAACAAGCGGCGACGCCACTCGAAGCATTTACGATTTCCTTTGGCGATCGCGACTTCGACGACGGGGCCCATTTTGACGAAACGGCCATCGCGCAGGAGACGGCTGCCGCCTGCGGCGCGAACTTCAACCCGATCGCGGTCAATACGCAGCAGTTGGCCGAGAACTTCGCAGCCGCCGTCGCCCAAAGTGAAACGCTTCACTGGAATCCACACGGGGTCGCCAAGTACCTGCTCAGCCGGGCCGTCCGCGAGGCCGGAATCAAAGTTGTGCTGACCGGCGAAGGTGCCGACGAGTTACTGCTCGGCTACAGCTGGTTCCAACTCGACCACCTGCAACCCAACATCGAACCGGCCTCTCATGGCAGCCTGGCTCGCACGCTCAAACTAATCCTCGGGCTAACCCTGCAAGATGAAGCGGCCGAGTGCCAGGCGATCGACGAGCTGACCGCCGGCATCCGAGATCAGCTCGGCTACGTCCCCTGGTCGATGATCGTCGAGGCCTGGTTCGCCAATCATCTGCGAGGTTTGCTCTCTAGCGACTTTCAAAGCGAACTCGTCGGCAACGATCCGTACGGTACCTTCCTGGCTGGGCTCGGGCGGAAAGAATCACTGGCCCGCGAAGAATTCCCGCGCAAGTCGGCCTACCTGTGGGCCAAGTCGGCGTTTCCAAATTACATTTTGAATGTGCTGGCCGATCGGATGGAAATGGCGAATTCGATCGAAGGTCGCGTGCCGTTTCTCGATCACCATCTGGTGGAGAGTGTTGAGCAGACGCCTCTGGTCGAGTTGTTTCAGGGCACGACGGGCAAGCAGCTATTGCGAAGGGCGTTCAGCGACGTGCTCACCGAAACGGTCCGCAAGCGGCGTAAGCTGCCGTTCGTCACCCCACCAGCACGCTCTGGCGGCAGCGACCACTTCTCGGAAATGGTCCAGGATGAACTGCGAGGCAACACGCTCGAATCGCTGCCCTTCTTCGACGCCGCGGCGGTACGGCGGTTTCTGGATAACAATACCCGAGAAGATCTACCATCAAAGTGGGCCTATGGACAGAGTCGGATCTTGACACAGATCGCCAGTGCCTGTGTATTACAACGCACCTATGGTTTGTAGAATGTAAAGCGACAGTAGAATGCAAAGCGACAGTGGACGACTATCCGCTGACCGAATGGAATCACCTTCAACGTTTCGAGTCCCCAGCGCACCTGTCGGGTGTCGCCCTGCGAAAACGGAAGCTAGCTCGATGATCGAGACCGATGAATTGCCACACTTCTCTGGCGGTTTCGCCAATTTTTGGCCGACCGCCCGCATCGCCCACCAGTCAACCTTTCCGCGCGTGCGTAGAATAATTGCCGGCGATCGGCTGCCGAAGACAACGGGGCTGCCGAAGACAACGGGGCTGCCGAAGACAACGGGGCTGCCGAAGACAACGCCCGTCGGCCGCCAGGCACTTTGCGGGAGGACGCGATCATGCTAGAAGCGCATCAGGCAAAGGAAATCCAGGTCTCGATACCCAACGAGATCGGTGGACTCGGCAAGATGGCCAAGCTGCTCTCCGAACAAGGCGTGATCACACTAGCGGTCAACTGTTGGATTGAAGGCGACCACGCCCATTTTCGGCTAATGACCGAAGACACGCTGCGAACGATGGACCTCTTGGCTGAGAAAGGTTACGAGCCGAAGGTTACCAACGTGGTCGTCGTCGAATGCGATCATCGCCCCGGCATCGTCAAGCATCTGACCGACCGATTGATCCTGCACGGCATCAACATCACGCACCTCTACGCCACGGCCACCGTCGATCAGGACGAATGCCTGGTCGTGCTGTCGACCTCGAATAACGAACGGGCGATTGTCGAACTGAACTGGTAAGGGAGTGGCCCGCCCTGCCGGTAAATCTTGCTCGGGGCCGAAATCCGAGGCCGCTCGTGGAAAACGACCTGAAAACAGGGCCTTGGCCTGCGTCTTCCGTACCACCGATCGAGTGATAGCACTCGAATTCTCTGTGGTGTGATCTTCGCAAGTTTGGTATCTACTTGCAGTTCGGTTTTCGCTGCGCGACGTGCTCTATTTGATGTGCCAGCGGAGCCGCTTTGCAATTGTCTACCACGGCAGCGCATGAAGCGTCTTGCCGCTACGTCAGCAGGGATGGCCAGAAGCGATGAATCCACGGGTGAAAACCACAGAGCGGCAACACACAAAATCTGGCTCCCCCCACGTTCGCTTCGACGGTCCGGTCGGGGGCAAATCGGCGACTTCCAAAACCACATCCGGAAGTCCGCGCCGCGTTCGCCCCGACACACGACAGACCCTGGTCATCGCTCCCAATTTCAAGAAGCGACTTTCGGGAGTCACATCGACGATCATCCAACTCGTACCGCGGATGCGCAAGCTGGGCCTCGACATTTCGGCGCTCGGCCCAGGCCTTCCCGATTCGTTGTCGCGAATCCGCCTCTGGCAACTGCCAGGCCTGTTGCGGCGTCCTCAGCACGGTTCGGTCCGCGTCTGGCACGCACGCCGCAACACGGAAATGGTGGGCGGGCTTATCCTGCGGCACCTGTTTCGCGCCCCGCTCAAGCTGCTCTTCACGTCCGCTTCGCAACGCAAGCACAAGTGGTTTACCAAGTGGCTGATCCGCCGCATGCACGGCGTGGTGGCCACCAGCCAGAAGACGGCCGCCTACCTGGAAGTACCCAACACGGTCATCATGCACGGCATCGACACGGCCCGCTTCTGCCCCGTGGACGGTGTTGCCGCGGCGAAAAAAGCCCTCGGCCTCGATCCGACCAAGAAAATCGCCGGCTGCTTCGGCCGCATTCGGCACCAGAAGGGAACCGACCTGTTCGTCGATTCCATGATTGCATTGCTACCGGATCGGCCCGACTGGATTGGCATCATCGCCGGCCGAACGACGGCCGAGCACAAGACCTTTGAAAAAGAATTGCGTGACAAGATCGATGCGGCCGGGCTGTCCGATCGTATTCTGTTTGTCGGCGAGCATACCGATATCGAACGTTGGTATCAGGTGCTGTCCTTGTTCATCGCCCCCCAACGCTGGGAAGGATTTGGGCTGACACCGCTCGAGGCAATGGCCTGCGGCGTTCCGGTCGTAGCTACCGACGTCGGTGCGTTCTCAGAACTGATCGTCGAAGGCAAAACCGGCGCCGTGATCGACGCTAATCTGGAACGAATGACCGCCGCCAGTGCGATCTATCTCGACGACGACACGTTTCGCGATTCGTCCGGTCAAGCGGCACTTGAGCACGTTCGTGAGAACTTCCCACTGGAACGCGAAGCGGAAGAATTGATCGCCGTCTATCGCCAGATGATGTCGGCCACGCACAACGATTCCAGGCTGAACCAAGAAGCCGCATAAGAACGCTCGCGTTGAACCGAGGCAACCATCTCGGACGCGAGCACAAGCCACAATCAACTAACAAGAGCGTGTCGCCATGACTGAAACCGCTACAGCCAACGACGTTGCTGCCCAATGTACTGTTCAAGGCACGCCCCAAAACGCTCGTCGCCGCGGCACGTTTGCCGGCCCCAAGCTTCCGCTTTCGGCCTTCATCATCTGCATGGATGAGGAAGAGTACCTGGCCAACTGCATCGAGAGCCTCGATCAGTGTGCGGAGATTGTGATCGTCGACTCCGGCTCTACCGACGGCACTGCCGATCTCGTGCAAAGCTACATCGATCGCGGCTGGCCCATTCGCTTCATGCACCAAGATTGGCTCGGCTACGCCGCCCAAAAACAATTCGCCCTTGAGCAGTGCCAACAACCGTGGTGTCTGAGCATCGACTCGGACGAACGGCTCGACGATGCTCTCAAGGCGGCGCTTCCGAAATTACTCGACGCCCCAGAGAGCACGGTCGGCTGGAAGGTCGCCCGGCGGGCCTATCTTGTTGGCCGCGGCTACACGCCCGAATGGGTTCGCGAACGGCACAACCTGCGGCTGATTCGCAAAGGATGCGGGGCCTTCGACACCAATCAGCGAGTCCACGAAGGGATCGTTCCCGAAGGCGAGGTCAAGAAGTCGAAGCAAGGCAGCCTGCTCCATTATCGCCCGCTGATCATCGACGAACACATCCTCAAGATGAACAAGTACTCGACGCTCAAGGCCGATCAGGTCGTGGCCGAACGAAAGCGTCGCTCGCTCTCCAAACTGATCTTTAACCCGCCTTGCTACTTCCTACGGATCTATTTCCTGCATGGAATGTGGCGGTGTGGGGCACCTGGCTTCATCCAAGCCATGACCGACGCAACTTATTCGTTCTTGACCGAAGCGAAGATCTACCAGCGTTACGCCCTCGAGCGTCACACACCGCACGACGATCTCGACCGCCAGAAAGCCGCCTAGCGCCGCTACCCATCGCCCACGAGACACGCTATGAAAGCATTCATCATCAATCTCGATCACGCCGTTGAGCGCTGGGAACGCCTCAGCCTGGAAGTGACCGATGCCGGCTTTGAAGTCTGCCGCGTGCCAGCCGTCTTTGGAGACGATCTGACCGCACCGTTTGAAGGCTACTCGGAAAGCGGCTATCGCTATCGGCACGGCAAGCGAACTAACGTTCGCGAGATCGGCTGTTACATGAGCCACCTGCGGGCGATGGAACAATTCCTGGCCACCGACGACGAGCACGCGGTGGTCCTGGAAGATGACGTGGAACTTGGCCGGAACACACTCTCACTCGTCGAACAAGCGGTCGAACACGCCGAACTGTGGGATCTACTGCGGCTCTCAGGCCTGCACGACGGTACGCCGTGGGCCGTGCGGGACTTGAGTGACGGGCACCAGCTGGCGGTCAACATGTCTCGCCAAACAGGCGCCGGTGCCTACGTGGTCAGCCGCCATGGGGCGGAAGTCATGACCAAGAAGCTACTACCGATGGCGCTACCCTACGATCATGCCTTCGACCGGGAATGGAACTTCGGCTACAAGGCAATGAGCCTGGTCCCCTACCCTGTTTCCCAGAACGAGCGATACGCCTCTTCGATCGTGCATACGCCGAAGTATGGCCCGCTCCGATACCTGACGGTCTTTCCGTACCGGGCAGCCAACGAATCGCGTCGCGTCTTCCATCGCGTCTGCCAATACGCGCGAGTGCGCGGTGGCTCGAAACGGGCGGCTTAGGGGCGTGAAACACCTCGCAATATCGATAAGCGTTCGATAGCTGTTCCGCGGCCGTTTGACTCTCGTTCACAGCGTGCACTCTCAGGGGCGTTGCGACCTCACCCGGCCGGTTTTCTCTATTTGTTTTGAGCCCGGCAGCTGTGTTAGGGTACTTGTTATTCATTGTCGCGTGGCACTGTGCTATGCCTCGCCAATGCCTAACCCGAAGCGTTAGCGAGGGACACCACCAAACAGGTTTCCATCCAATCAAGAGTGACTGTTACGGGGGCTGCTCCTGACTTGCACGAGAATGGAGACCGAATCCGTCATGTCCCTCGCTCACGCTTCGGGTTAGATTTTGCAGAATGCGTCCGTTCTTTGGCAACTTGGTTAGATAGACTTGAGGCCTGCGACTGCAGGCAAACCTGGGGTGCCACTGGCTTTGCCAGTGCTAGGTGAAATGCGTAGTGGAGCGTCCACTTGCAGCGCGACCATGGCTCGGCGGGAGCCTGGCCCCTCGCGTGAATTGCTTGCCTGCTCGGGGAGACCTACGGTCCAAGAGGTGGAGCGGTCGTGCGGACCGCTCCAAAACAGCGCTGGCGTCACGCACTTGCCGCGCAACAAGACGGACTTTTTTTGCGTCACACGGAAATCAAGCGAATTTACCCCAATGCCTGACAGCGCAAAGAGTTGCGACGAAAACAGCGGTCACCCGCCAATAGCGCAACTCAAGCCGCACCAACGTCTTGGAGTTTTTTGACCCTAACCCCGTTTTTCTGCATATGGCAAAAAACGTCGGCGGAGTGAACCCGCAACATCAATAGGCGAACGAAGCCTGCAGCGGCTGCTCGATTCGCATGAAGTCGTCGAATCGCATACGGACCGACTCTTCGTGCGAATTGCCTTCAAAGACGATCTCCTCGTCTTCGCCCAGGTCTTCGTCGACGATCGTCCGCATGTGGTACTGCGAACCAAACGGTGGCAGCGCCCCTAGCTCGCAATCCGGGCACATCTCGCCAATCTCGACTTCGCTGGCAAGTTCGACACCGCGGTGACCAGTGGCATGCTCGACCTTTTGGAAATTGACGTACGACGAAGCCGGCAACACGGCGACCATGTACTCGTCATCGTCCTCGCAGTGAAGCAGCACCGTCTTGGCGACGTCCTTACCAGAAGTATGAGTCGCTTGAGCCATCTCCTGGGCGCTGAACGAAGGCGAATGGTGCAGGACGTCAAACTCCACCTGCAGGCCACTAAGAAACTGCTGAACGTTCATGGCAAACCTCCATTAGATCAACCGGAATGAACGGCAGCAGGCAGACGCCGTCGTCCGCTTCTGGGCAAACCCGAGCTGCCGGATGAACGCATCACCATCGCGTGTGGCAGGAGACCGACAAGACGCGTAGAAGGCGAAAGTCCGGGGTGCCGAACAAAGCGTCGTCAAAGGAAGAAGATCATGGAGGCAAGGGAGTCGGTCACTCCGCCGCACTGCCGTGAATTATACCCAATCGCGTCGCCGACAGCACTGTTTTGGCGCCGTAATGCGGCGTTGGAGCACACTGGATCAATCCGTACCCCAAGAGCGTATGAGCCAGCGGTTTGGCTATTTCCCATTGCATCAAGCGGCCTACTCTAGTCGAACTTGACACCAGGAGTGCCGGGAAAGGCCCCCGACCTACCTAAATACCAGAATATCGCGATAGGTTTGCGGCCGTTAGAACACGCCCTCGTCTTCGTCGATATCTTCGGGAGTTCTGGACGCTTGGGAACCTCTGTACCGCCGACGTCCTGCCGGTACCCAGAACCCCACTCAAACGGCCGCAGGCCACTAGGTGCCATGTTCTGTTCCAATCGACATCGTGTTCTATTTCTTTGCAAGGACAACTCCTGTCTCAGCCAGCTAGCAGAAGGCTGGGCACGTGCCTTGTGCGGACAAACGATCGAAGCCTACTCCGCTGGGATCAAGAAAAGCGAGGTGAACAGACGGGGAGTGACCGTGATGAGCGAAGTTCGCATCGACGACACACGGCAACGATCGAAAACGGTCGACGAGCTCAGCTCTCTCAACTTCGATTACGTCGTCACGCTCTGCCAGTTCGCACTCGAACAGTGTCCGTCGATCCCGGGAACGCCGGACGTAATTCACGCGCCGTTTGACTATCCGCCACAACTAGCGAAAGAGGCTAGAACGGAAGACGAAGCACTCACGCACTTCCGACTCGTGCGAGACCAGCTAGGCGAGTTTGTAGAAGGTCTGCCAGAACGCATCTTGCGCACCGTGGGGCAAGACTCGTAAGGCGATTCGTCGAGCGCGTACATCGCCTGGAGCTGCCAGCACAACTTCTGCTCTTTCCTACTGGCCTGGCGTATGCGCTACGCTATAATCGGCCGGACTGGTCGCGAGCGAGTTGGGTGGCAGGTCGCGACGAAAGGAACCAGCCTTCACAGAAAACGGGAGCAACGTCCATGGACAACCAATCGACGCACTCAGACGGCGCTCGGCCCGAAAACGATTCGTCTATGAAGCGAATCGTTCTGGCCATTTTCCTGTTCGTCGGCGTGCTGGCGGTAGTTGGCGCAGTCTGCGGAATGACGTACCGAAGCGTGGAAGAAGTTGCAACCTTCAAGCAGGCCATGGGCATCATCTCGTCGCTGCTCGGGCTGACAATCACGGTGGGGGCAGCAGTAGCGATCTTGCTCTCGCTGTTTGAACCGCCTTGTAGGGAATCACTGCTTCACAAGGGGTTCGTGCTTCTCGTCGGCCTTTCCGTCTACACGCAGCAATGGACCGCAACACTGGCTGTCGGTGCCGTCCTCGTGGCCTGGATCGTGGCGGGAGCATGTTGCAAGAAGCGCGAAAGCTGATTGATACAGGCGACGGACGTATGATGAAGTCTCGTGCTCGGTGTTGGTCATTTTTCGGCCTAAGCTTGCTTGCGCTCGTATCCTGCTCCCCGCCAGCAACGAACGAGTCACCAGCGGCTGAGAATTTGGCTGGCGGGCAATCGGCCGTCGCGCATTCCAATGACAACGATCGCATCACGCAGATCTCTGTGATCAATGCCCTAATGCTAGGCCACTACGATGGTGTGGCGACCATCGAAGAAATGCTCCGCCACGGCGACTTCGGCCTCGGCACTCTCGATCACCTCGATGGCGAACTGATCGTGCTGGACGGAGCGGTGTACCAAGTTCGAGGTGACGGCACGGTCGTCGACGTTGCCGCAGATCAGACAACGCCGTTCGCAATCGTCACGACGTTTGACAACGATGGCGAATTCCACCGCGAGGCAATCGCCAGCCTGAAAGATCTCGATCGACTTCTCGACGACGCAATCGGTCAGCAGAACAACTTCGTCGCCATTCGAGTCGACGGACAGTTCGAGTCCATTACCGTTCGCAGCGTCCAGCGGCAGGAACCGCCATACCGGCCTCTCGCAGAAGTCGCCAAAAGCCAAGGCACGTGGACGCACGAGAATCTACGTGGCACGCTCATCGGCATTCGCTGCCCGGCGTGGACACAAGGCCTGAACGTACCGGGATTCCACTGGCACTTCATCTCCGATGACCGCCAAGTTGGCGGGCATGTACTTGCCTGTCAGATTCGGGACGCCGACGTGCATTACGATGTCTGCACGGATTGGGTCGTCAAGCTGCCCGATTCAGCGGCGTTCAACTCGTTGAACCTGGGGCAAGATCTACGCGAGGAATTGGAGTCCGTGGAAAAGTCGCGAACCGACAAGGCGGCAGAATAAGCCGCGATGGCGGTCTTCCTACTTCGGAACAATTGACATTGAGCCCCCAGGCGGCAGACCGCCTGAGCCGGTAGAATGCCCTGTCTGTAGAATGACGGTAGCTGGCTTGCTGCAAACGCACCGGCTCCGCGCACAACCTTCGCCCCCCCGCCAACAACTCTTCACGGAACATTCCCGCCATGACCGCTAGCTATATCGTTAGTGCCGCCCGCACCCCCATTGGTAAATTCCTCGGATCGCTTTCCTCGCTCTCGGCGGGAGAAATCGGTGCGGTGGCCGTTAAAGCGGCCCTTGAGCGAGCAGGGTTGGACTCTGGCAGCGTCGACGAGGTCATCATGGGCAACGTGCTTTCCGCCGGCCAAGGCCAGGCTCCCGCACGGCAGGCAGCCCTCAAGGCGGGACTTCCCTCCAGCGTGGCGGCGGTCACCGTGAACAAGGTCTGCGGCTCCGGCCTCAAGGCAGTCATGCTGGCCGATCAGGCAATTCGCGCCGGCGATGCCCGGGCGATCATCGCGGGCGGACAGGAAAGCATGAGCCGTGCACCTTACTTGATGCAGGGGGCACGCGAGGGCTTCAAGTTTGGTGACAAGAAGGTCGTCGACTCGATGGTCCACGACGGCCTGTGGTGCGCCTTTGAAGACCAGCACATGGGCGTGTCGGCCGATTACATCGCGGACAAATGCGAAGTGAGTCGTGAAGACCAAGACGCCTTCGCCGCCGACAGCCACCAAAAGGCAGCAGCCGCGATCGAAGCTGGCAAGTTCGAGGCCGAAATGGCAGCCGTGACTGTGCCAGGTCGCAAGGGCGATACCATTGTCACCGCCGACGAAGGACCGCGAGCCGACAGCACAGCCGAAGGCCTGGGCAAACTACGGGCCGCTTTCAGCAAAGAAGGCAGCGTCACCGCGGGAAATGCTTCACAATTGAGTGATGGAGCAGCCGCCGTGTTGGTCGTTGACGAAGCGACCGCGGCCGAGATCGACTCACCGGTGAAAGCACGCATCGTGGCCACGGCCACCAGCGGTGTCGACCCCAAGGACATCTTCATCGCCCCGGTATCGGCCATGGAGATGGTGCTCGCCAAAGCGGGCCTGACCGTCGGCGACATCGATCTGTTTGAACTCAACGAGGCGTTCGCGGCTCAGTCGCTGGCCTGCATGCGACCGCTCGACGTGCCCGCAGAAAAGACGAACGTCAACGGCGGATCGATCGCGCTCGGGCATCCGATCGGAGCGAGCGGTGCCCGCGTACTGGTAACGCTGCTGCACGCCCTGGCCGATCGGGGCCTGAAACGTGGCCTAACTTCGCTGTGCCTCGGCGGCGGCAACGCGGTGGCGATGATTGTGGAGCGAGGGTAAAGTGCCCACAAGAAGGCATGTGCAACTACAACGACGACTTCCCGACCTGCGCCGAAACTTATGCTACGCTGCGAATCTACCCTGGACACGCCAAGCCCGAAGCGATCACAAAACGCTTACAAGTTGAACCTTCGTAGACACAAACTGCTGAACCAGGATCAGCTGGCGTCGCGGGCCGACCGGCCGGTTGGTTCCTAACATCGAGCGGCGAGGTTGCGTCAAAGGACGTTCGTCGTCACCTGGACTGGATCCTAGATCAGGTGACGGGCAAAGAGAGAGTCCTTGACGATATTCGTGCTGACGGAGCTCGTGTCGACATAAGCTGCTACTGGCTTTCCAATTACGGACATGGTGGTCCGATCCTATCCCAGCAGCAGACAACCGTCCTTGCCGCGATCGGGCTGGACGTCTGGTTCGACGTCTACTTGGCGAAGGAATAGCGGACACTCTCTCCTACGCCATGCCCCGGTCGACGCGGAGTTTATGTGCAGCAGTTGGTCGGTCAGACATCGTGACTGAGACCAAGGCAATCGACAACTAGGCCCGAGCCACCCGTTCAAGGTCCTCAATAAACTGTTGCGGAGTCGAGTATCGCTGACGAGGATCCTCTTCGACGCAGTGTCGGCAGACCGAGAGCAGCCCTGCAATTGACTCTTCGACGGCATGGTGGTCTGCCAGATCATTTGGAGACTTGCCGGTCGCTAGCCTCCACAACAGCACCCCGAGTGCATACACATCCGCAGCTGGCGTCGGCCGAGCACCTTGCGTGAGGATTTCTGGGGCGATGTAACCGGCCGTGCCGCCGATCGCATTCGCTGACGATGTCCCCACGATCATGAAGGCGAGTCCGAAATCGGTTACCGCAACACGATCGTCCCGGTCGACGAGAACATTGGCTGGCTTGATATCGCAGTGAATGATTCCTTCCTCGTGAGCATGCTGCACGGCCGCAGCGACCTTGGTCACAACCTGTATCGCCTCGACAAGCGGCAGCGGCCCCTGCGACAGACGCGACTCGAGATCGCCACCTTCGATGAACTCCATAACGATGAAGTAACCACCGCTAGGAAATCGCCCCAAACCTTCCACCTTCACGATATTCGGATGGCTTAGCTTGGCCAGCACCTCTGCCTCTTGCACGAACTGCGCGACCGAACGCTCGTCCGTTTGCCGTGCCTTGTGGAGCGCCTTAAATGCCACGGTTCGTCCCGAGCTAACCTGGCGGGCACGAAAGACCTTGCCCATTCCGCCGGTGCTCAGCAGTTTCTCTAGCACGTAATTCCCGTATTCGAGCGGAGCCCGAGGCTCGACAATCGACAGCGAGCGAGCGGCTGGCGAGTCGTCATTGACCAGCAATCGTTGCTCCATACTGCGTCGCGTTTCGGCTAAAAGCCGGCGGACCGTTCTGTCCGACTTGCCGATCGCGCGGCCAATCTCCTCGATACTCTCGCCTTGGAGCCTCGAAGTCAGCACCTGCCTAGCGGTGGGCGACAGTTGAGCCAGAACCAAGTGCAGTTCTTCGGCAACGGCAACCGCCTCTCCTACAGACGGCTCCGGCCCCTGGAGATTCATGGCTGAGAGGGTTCCCTTCTCCTCGCGATCGACAGTACGCTTGGCCGCCGTCTGCTTCTCGATCTGACCTCGGAGCTTGTTGAGCGCGATGCCAGCCAGCAGGCGCCACAGATCTCCGGATTCGACTAGCTGGTACCGCTCGGGCTTCGCGTGCAGAAAAAAGCTGCGGTAGGCGGACTGAACCACGTCCTCGGCATCGAGTCGGCGTTTCAGCTTCGGCCCCAGTCGACTCCGAACCAAGGCAATCAGCCGGGCCACGTAGCGATCGAAGATCTCCGTCGCGGCCTCGTCTTGGCCCTCGAGATATAGCTGTAGCAGTTCTTGCGATTTCAATCTGTTCATGACCTGAGAACGACGCGACGTGTCACCTCACGCGATTTGCGCGACAGAACTGAAAAAAGAACATTTCCCTGAATTTTCTTTGGCCAATCCTACCAGCAAATCGGATGTCCCCGTAGAGAGACACGTTTTGTGTGACTGCGCAAATGAATTTCACGTTAACAGGAGACAACCCCATGGCCTTTGTCGTGACCTCCCCCTGCTTTGGCTGTAAGTACACCGACTGCGTCGTCGTCTGTCCTTGCGAATG
>CAYLRE010000107.1:0-13943 GCA_964385715.1 uncultured Planctomycetaceae bacterium | reverse complement strand
CGTCTGGCCGAACTGGCTAACTTCTACGACAAACGGATCGATCACAAGACGTGGGAAACAGTCCGTCAGTCGGCCGACACATTGCCTGACGAGATCGAGCCGGAAACCGCGCAACGATTCATGTCGCTTATTTCTCAGCCGCGGCGACTTGGAGAGCTTCTCCGCCGACTCCATGAACTAGGCGTTCTACAGAAGTTTATTCCGGCGTTCGCTCGCGCGCGGGGACTCCTGCAATTTAACGAATACCACCAATACACCGTCGACGAACATTGCATTCATTCGGTCGAGCCGGCCGCTGAACTGCTCGACGACCCCGGCATCCTGGGGCGAGTCTACCGCAGCATCAAAGACAAGGAGACCCTGCATCTCGCGCTCTTGGTACACGATCTTGGCAAAGGCTACACCGAAGACCACAGCGAAGTCGGCTTGCGAATCGCCGGCGAGACCGCCGAGCGGCTCTACCTCCCGTCGCGTCAGGCGGAGGTCATCAAGTTCCTCTCGCACAAGCATCTGCTCATGTCTCACTGGGGACTACGTCGTGACACCAGTGACCCAGGCGTGGCCATGCAGCTGGCACGCGAAGTCGGGTCTCCGAGCGTGTTGCGAAAGCTTCTAATTCTCACCGTTGCCGATCTGGCGGCGGTTGGTCCAGGTGTCCTCAACGCCTGGAAAGTCGACCTATTGACCGAACTCTATGAGCAATCGATGGCGCTCCTGTCGGGCGATCGCTCCGACAGGGCCACGCAGGAACAGTTTGACTCGCGGCTCGATGCGGTACGGATGCTTACAGCTCCCGAACCGGAAGCCGACTGGTACGACGAGATCATCCTCTCCCTGCCAGGCGCGTATCTATTGCAAACCGAACCGGCGGATGTCGCGGCCGACCTGAAGCGACTTCAACAACTCCAACCAGGTGAAGTCGCAGCCTGGGGGCGGTTCTTACCGGATCGGGATGCCGTCGAGTACACCATCGTCACTCACGAATCGATTACCGAAGGCATCATCCACAAACTCGCCGGCGCTCTATCGAGTGAAGGCCTCGAGATCCTCTCGGCCCAAATCAACACGTTTGCGAAAGGACTCGTCCTTGACCGGTTCTTCGTCGAGGATCCCGACTATAGCGGTCCGCCTCCCAAGCAGCGCATGCAGGATGTCAGCGACCGCCTCATCAAAGCGATTAAGGACCCGGACTCCAAGCCGCCCACCTTCCGCACAAAGTGGAACGACTCGAAGCAAGATTCTGCTTCGCTGTCACCTCAGCCGGTCCAGGTGCGCATCGACAACAACACGCAGGCAGAATACACGATCCTCGACATCTTTGCTCACGACCAGAACGGGCTGCTCTACACGATCGTGCGAACTCTCTTCGAGCTGGACCTATCGGTGGCCAAAGCCAAGATCGCGACATATCTCGATCAAGTCGTCGATGTCTTCTATGTCACTGATCTTCAAGGCCGCAAGGTCGAAGACCCGATGCGTCTGGAACAGATCCGTAAACGTCTGATCAATACGATTGAACAGTTCGAGAGCAACACGGCCCAGGGCAGCGGGTAATGCACTGCGCAAGAGCATGCTGCTACGACCTATCGACGGCGTCGCGCCAGGTCCAACATTGCCGCATGCCAACGCTGTTCAAACTCTTCGAGCGGCGTACCCACTAACTTCTCAAAACGCTCGAGTTTCTTGGCCTCCGAGAGTGAGCCCCGTCCATTCGCGACCTGCGAAATATATCGTTCCATCGCAGAACTACCAAGCAACTGTCGATGGAACGTCAAGTGATAGGCCAGCCCCCAGGAATACAGGTAGAGCCGGCTCGAATCCTTGGCCGACTGATTGTGTCCGACATTAAATCTCGCATCGGGAGCCAGCAGCACCTCACGCAGTGAAAGTGGATTCGCTGACTCCAGTTCCAACTGCAACCTCCGCAAACGTTCCGGCGAAGGAGCGTCGACCCGCAAAGAACCGGCCTCAAGCAGACCAGCCTCAAAGACCTGAGCCCAACCTTCGTTGAGCCAGCGGGGCACTCGATCGGTCGCGTTCACAACCACAAAGTTGCTCAGATAGGCGTGAAAGGCTTCGTGATAAAGATGCCGAAACATCTGCTGAAAAATGGCATCGTTCTTTCGTGCGGCCACATCGATCTGACTTCGAAGCTCATCTCGCTCAGCATTGAGCTGAGCACGCACCGCCCGCACGGCGGCACGAATCTCCCGTCGGGTGTTTCCTTTCTGGCGTAGTTTTTCAGCCAGCTCTGCGACCTGTTTGTCGGCGGCAGCTCGTCGCTGGCGATACTCGGTCTTGAGCGTCTCGTGGTGGGCCTGCACTTCGCGGAGCTGCGCCGCGAAGGACGCCAATCCGCCCCCAGCAACAATTTCGTTACGCTTCGGATCGAAGAACGCTCTCTGCCGAACATCGAATCCGCGCAGGTCAAGAATCCGACGATACTCGGATTCGTTACCAAGAATCACAATTCGCTGCGGGCGATCGCGTTCCAGCTCCGGGGGAAGATAAGCACGAATTCCCGCGAACACCTGCTCAAGCCGCACGACCGCTAGCTTTGTCGTCGCTTGGTCCGCACGGCTAAGCAGCGTAAACCAAGGGCCCTCATACTCCGAGCAGGACAGCCCCTCGAACTCGCCCTCAACCAGCGTTACGTCTTCGAGCAACCCTTCCTGGATTTCGATTCGCTTGGCGAACGCGGATAGTCGCGAAGCGAGCCGAGCACGACCACCGGCATCGAGCCGCTTGATACTCTCCACCTGATCGCGATTGACGTTTCGAAACACGCGACCCATCGGCTTGCCGGGCTCTCGACGCAGCCGCATGAATTCGATGCGATCGTCATCCATATAAAGAATCAGGCCGCCAATTGTCTTCTTGCCCGTCAGCCAGTCCTCTTCCTTGAATGTAATCGTCTCGACCGGCCAACGTGCGACTTCGGCCGGATCAACGCCAGCATGACCTGGTTCAGCACGAACATAACCGGCGATCGAAGCGACGAACCATGTCGACAGCAGTAGCAAGAAAACATTTCGCCGCAAAACGAACACCCCCGTAGTCATATTCCCAACAGGCGCAACGCGGATTGTCGGCCTCTGCCACCAACAGAGCATGGCTGCTCCCATAAAGAATCGACATCCCGCCGGAATTAGTCAGGCGCTTCGCAGAAATCGCAAGAAAGAGCCCGAGGCGTCTATCACCTAATTCCGTCCGCAGATCGAGCCGGCCACATCCTCGCGACAAACTCAGCGAAGGGCTATCACTTTACCCGTTGGCAGAAACGACACCCGATGCGATAGCTCGGCTTACCGCCGGCCATCTCCGGCTTGTGGTTCACGACCTGGGCAATGAAGAACCGGAACGGAACCCGTCCCAGGGCGATGACCAATCGATCCGTATCGGGCACCGCGTCCGACATGAACGAGAAACCTGTCGTGGAGAGATCGCGACACTCGACATGGCGAAACTCCGCCTGGTCGGGCAGGGGGCCACCCGAATAGGGCGCCACGAGTTGCTGACAGATATAGTCCCCCCGCTCTCCGTCGCGACGCTCGCTGCGACTCACAGGCTCGCCATCCATCTCATGCAGCAGCGAATAGAGCCGCGCGTCATCGAGCGATGTATCGCCGTAATCGGACGTCGAGTTAGGAGAGTCGGTGGAGTTCATGCCCAAGTATAGGGCGCAGCGGCGATGGTTCTGGGCGAATGATTAGACGCCGCACGCCTCGGGAGCAGTTCAGGTCGTGGCGATCCTGACGATTAGCCATGCTCTGAACTGCCCTAATGAGCAACTCCGGGCGTTCCGCCTCATCAACGCTTTAGGCGTTCAGTTTAACACCAGCATCGTCGGCAATATTCACCCACACGTGGACGTGCGGCGAACCACGGAAGTGCCAAACGAATGACGGGCCTTCAAGACGCCAGTTGTCCCACACCTCGTCGTTGCCGATGTTGTCTTCCTGATAGAAGGCCAGGAAGCACTTATCCAAGCCGCCTTGGGCTTTCAAGCACTGCTGCACTTCATCCCGGTCGCTTTGACGATAGGGCTCGACAAGTTTAGCAACGACCTTCTTGAGGTTCTCCTTCTGGTCGGCCGAGAATTCCGTAACCGGGATACCCTGAAATGCTCCTCCCGCACCGCGGAAAGCAACCTTGCTCTCGCCAGGCAATCCCTTCTCCACCAGCGCGAGCTTACGCTGCTTCCCGTCGAGCATCTTGTACAGACCGTTGGCCGATTCAGCCTGCGACCAGAAGACGTTGCCCGGGTGATCAGCTCCTTCATTGAAACCATCGGCAGCGTGCCCGTAAAAGATCGGCCCACCAAAGGCGACGTGTTCGGCTGAGTTTCCGTCGCAGCGGAGCGTCATGTGGCGGCCCGTGATGACAAACTCGAACTTGCCTTCACCCGGCTTACCGAAGATGGCAATCGACTGCGAGTTGCCGAAACCGAGGCCGTCGTTGTCGTCTTCCATCTGCTTCTTATAGCGATCGTGCCACTCGGGCTGAATGATGCCGTGGAAGATCTCCTTCATCAGCTCACGCTGCTCGCCGGTGTAGAAGTTACTGGCAATCTCCTTGTCCGTGATTTGCCAGTTGTTCGCCACGCGAGTTCGCAGCAGCCCGCGACTTGGGTCCTGATAGTCCCAGGCGAAGCAAACGTGCTTCTTCTGGTCTTCGGAGAGCGAACCGTAGAGCTGCTGCACCTTTGTCTCAGGCGAGTCGGCGGCCTTCTTAGTACTGTCGGCCAATGCCAATCCCGGCACCGCGACACTTCCCGCGGTAGCCGCGGCCACGGCAGCCGTCGTACCGGCAGCACGAAGGAAATCGCGACGATTCACGTCGTTAGGAGCCTCACCGTCACAAAGGTCACACTGCTTTTTTTCTTGAGACATCGTCACTCTCCTTCATTATCGGCTGCCGCTCACTGGAAGTCGGCCAAATGTCGAATGGTTAAATCGCTCGGCCGCGCCCGCCGAGGCCTCTGTCGGCAATTAAACCGCAACGGTTGCCCTTTTGCAAATCTCTGCTTGCAAATCTCCGCGCTAACGCCGCTGACACGCCGGGCAAAAAAACGTCGATCGCTGCGCCTGTACGACCTGCCGAATCTCCCCATCCGAGCAGCTTGGACAGACCTCGCCGGCTCGCCCATAGACACGATGGAGATTCTGATACGTCCCTTCCTGGTTAAGGGCGTTGCGATACGTCCCATCACCAAGCGTCGATCCTTCACAACGAATCGCCTCGTGGAGCACCTCAAGTGTGGCGTCGGCGATTCGCTGCCAGTCGGTCTTACTTATGCGATCACATCGCTTTCGCGGATCGATATGTACCACGTGCAGAATTTCAGAAGCGTAGATGTTGCCGATACCCGCGACCGCCCTCTGATCGAGTAGAGCTACCTTGATCGCACGACGACTCTTGCCAAGCTTCTCGCGAAGTAGGGGACCGGTGACATCGAGCCCATCGGGCCCCAACTTCTCCGGTCCAAAGGCCGCGGCAAATTCATCCGGCCGAAACAATCGCACCGAACCGAGGCCACGGCGATCCCAATACAAGAGTTGCGAAGCGGCCGTTCCGTCTCTCACAACACGTCCGCCTGAGTCGAGGCCTATTCGCAAACGTAGATGTTCTGCGCTAGGCGGATCAGCCACGAGCACGAGGCCGGTCATGCGTGGCTCAAGTACCAATTTGTCATCGGAGTCGAACTGCACAACGACCCGCTTACCAGCACGACCCGTGCCGACAATCGTTCTCCCCACCAGTCGCCGCCGCAGATGGTCAATTCGCGGAGACACCAAGATCGGCTTTCGCGGACAAGGGCAGCGTTCGACCGCCGCGACCTGCGTGCCTACGCAGCCGGCAATCGTCCGCCGCATCGTTTCGACTTCTGGAAGTTCTGGCATCTGACTGGATCCTTTGGAGGAACCACAAATATAACTCTGGGCTGGAGTGGAACTCAGGGGGTCGGTATCGCCAACTTCCCAACGTCGACTACAATGGGGCAGCAGCGAACTAGGCCACGTTCTACGAGTACCGGTTCGCCCGAATTACCCCCAATGCCCGACTAGCCTGAGATTCTCGATGTCCGCCAGTAGCCAAGTTCCCAACGCCGCCGGTCGTTTTGGCGATTTCGGAGGGAGATACGTCCCAGAAACCCTCACCGCGGCCCTCGACCAGCTGGCCGCTGAGTACGAGGCCGCCAAGGCCGATCCCGAGTTCCAGGCGGAACTTGACGACATGCTCGAGCACTATGTCGGCCGAGCATCGCCGCTCTACTTTGCGGGCCGGCTCACCGAAAAGTGCGGTGGGGCCAAGATCTATCTCAAGCGAGAAGACACCAACCACACCGGCGCCCACAAAATCAACAACACCCTCGGCCAGGCCCTGCTCACCAAGCGAATGGGCAAGAACCGCGTGATCGCCGAGACGGGAGCTGGTCAACATGGCGTTGCGACCGCGACCGCGTGTGCCAAGTTCGGCCTTCCCTGCGTCGTTTACATGGGCGAGGAAGACATTCGCCGCCAGGCTCCTAACGTCTTCAGCATGAAACTGCTGGGCGCCGACCTGCGACCGGTCACCTCCGGTTCACGCACGCTTCGCGACGCAATCAATGAAGCGATGCGAGACTGGATGTCGTCGGTCGAGACCACACATTACATTTTGGGCAGCGTCGTTGGCCCGCATCCGTTCCCCATGATCGTTCGTGACTTCCAAGCGGTAATTGGTCGCGAGACAAGACAACAGTGCCTCGACCAGGCTGGTCGACTGCCCGATACGGTCGTCGCTTGTGTCGGAGGTGGCAGCAACGCCGCGGGCATGTTCTATCCCTTCGTCGACGACGCGGAAGTAGAGCTGTTGGGTGTCGAGGCAGGTGGTCGCGGCCCCACGCCGGGCGATCATGCTTCGCCCCTTTCTTACGGCAACCCAGGCGTGCTGCACGGCAGCTTCAGCTACGTCATGCAGGATGACGACGGGCAGACCAGCGACGTCCATTCGGTTTCGGCCGGACTCGACTATCCCGGCGTCGGCCCCGAGCACAGCTACTGGAAGGCGACCGGTCGCGTGAAATACGGAGCCTGCAACGACGACGATGCAATGAAAGCCTTCGACGCACTCGCCAGCACAGAAGGAATCTTGCCAGCATTGGAGAGCTCGCACGCGATTGCCGCCGGTATGAAAGCGGCCGCTGAACGAGACAAGGATCAGATTGTCGTCGTTTGCCTCTCTGGCCGTGGTGACAAAGACGCCGCGGAAGTCGCCCGACTGCGTGGCGAGGAGTTTTAGAGCACGCCTGCCAAGGACGATCAATTCATCGGCGCAAGGCGGCAGTCATAGCCCGAAGCGTGAGCGAGGGAACCAGAAAACACCGTCAGGCACAGCCTGACCTACTGAAATAGACAAGCATTGGTAGCGAGCTACCAGTGGCACCCATCCATCAACAAGCGTCTTAAGAACACGAAGAACACTCCATGTCCGCGGTTGACGACCTATTCGTAAAGCTGAAGGCCGAAGGCAAGAAGGCCTTGATGCCGTTCATCACGGCCGGCGATCCCGACCTGACTTTCACAGCCCAGCTGATCGAATCGCTGGCGGCCCAAGGCTGCCATATGTGCGAGGTTGGCATCCCCTACAGCGACCCGATCGCCGACGGCCCCGTGATCCAAGCTTCCTACAGCCGGGCCCTCGACAAGCACGTCACGCTCGGCGGCATTCTGGAGATGCTCGGCGAGACTTCGCCCAAGGTCACGACCCCGCTGGTCACGATGGTCAGCTACGCGATCGTCTATCGCCACGGCCTGGCCAAGTATGTGCAGCACGCCGAGGCGGCGGGCGCCGCGGGCCTGATCGTGCCGGACCTGCCGGTCGAAGAGTCGGCCAAGCTGGCCGAGACTTGTGCCGCGGAAGACATGTCGCTGATCCAACTGATCACCCCCACGACCTCGGCCGACCGTACCAAGCGAATTATTGAGACCTCAACCGGGTTCCTGTACTACGTCTCCGTGGTCGGCATCACTGGCGAGCGAACCAGCCTTCCGTCGGAGTTGGTCGACAACGTGGGACAGTTGCGAGATCAGACCGATCTGCCGATCTGCATCGGCTTCGGCATCAACAGTCCCGACCACGTGCGACTGCTGGCCCCCGTGGCCGATGGTCTGATCGTGGGCAGCGCCATCGTCCGCCAGGTCGCCGAGTGCGGTGAGAAGTCGCCCGAGGCGGTCCGCTCTCAAATCGAAGGCTATGTCGGCGAACTGCTGGCGGCGCTCGACGGGTAGCGGACAAGCCCCACCCTAAGCAAACGCTTCCGGCAATCGCTCAATCAGATCGGACGCGATGAGCGAAACCTCGCCCAGCTTCTCGGCCGCCAGATCACCGGCCAGGCCATGCACGAAGACGCCCAATCTTGCGGCATCTAGTGGAGCAAGCCCCTGACACAGCAGGGCCGTAATCACGCCGGTTAGCACGTCGCCGCATCCGCCCGTCGCCATGCCGGCGTTGCCCGTCGTGTTGCGGAATTGCTGCTTGCCATCGGTGATTAGCGTGCGATGCCCTTTAAGCACCACCACCACGTTCGCCTCGGCCGCCAGCATCACGGCTCGCTGCTCGCGCTGCTCCGATGACAACGGCTCGCCAACCAAACGATCGAACTCGCCCGGGTGTGGCGTCAAGATTCGCAGTCCCGCGTGGTGGGATGCCGTCGCTCCGGCGGCCACCAATCCATTGAGCCCGTCGGCATCGAAAACCGCGGGTGCGGTCACGTTTGTGTAGAGATACTGTGACAGTTGGGCGACGCCTTCACTCTGCCCCCAGCCAGGACCACAGGCCACCGCGGTCGCCGCGGCCGATGGTTCGGCAAGATCGTGCCGGGCCGCGAAGGTCATTCGACCCACATCATCGCACGGCATCGGCAGCGTCATGTAAGAAGGCTCGAAGCTGGCCACCGTTTCCAAGCAGACATCCGGAACGGCCAGCGTCACCAAACCGGCACCACTGCGAAGAGTCGCCATGCCAGCGAGGGCCATCGCCCCGCTCATTCCCCGCGAACCGCCGACGAGCAGCGCCCGACCGTAGTCTCCCTTGTGACTTTCCGGATCACGCTTCGGCAGACGGGGCAGGGGAGTTTCGGTCATGGGATCAGTCGCATTTCCCGGCTCGCCCAGCCGCTGCCTGCTTAGCAATCAGGCCGGCCATGTAGCCGCCTTTGAAACCGGCGTCGATGTTGACCACTGCCACGTTCGCGGCACAACTATTGAGCATACTCAACAGGGCCGAGATCCCGCCCAGGTTGGCTCCATAGCCGACGCTCGTTGGCACGCCGATCACCGGGCAAGCAAGGTAACCACCCGCCACACTCGGCAGGGCACCTTCCATACCGGCAACCACAACCACAGCGTCCGCGTCCCGAAGCTCCGCCAATCGTTCTGGCAGGCGATGAGGACCAGCGACGCCCACATCCTGCACGAGCGTCACTTCGGCACCGGTCCAAGCGGCCGTTTCGCGGGCCTCTTCGGCAACCGGCATGTCGCTCGTTCCGGCAGTAACCACGGCCACTCGTCCAAAGGCATTCTCGGGCCTCACTGTCTCATTCAAAGGCAGCCGCAGCGTGCGGGCGACTTCGTTGTAGCGAGCGGCGGGAAACTTGGCGGTCAGCAGCTTCGCCTTCTCCACGTCGACTCGCGTGGCAAAGGCATCGATCCCTTCGGCGACCATGCGGTCAAAGATCTCGGCGATCGTCTCAGCCGATTTTCCCTCGCCGTAGACGACCTCCGGAAACCCACAACGGCTGGCCCGATCGAGGTCCAAGGAGACATTGGCCATGCGGGCCGTGGCAATGTCGGCGTGGTCCGATTCAGTTCCCACGGCCAAGTTGGCCAGGAAGTCGTCGAGGGTGAGCTGTCCACTCTGCAGTTGCTCGGCAAGCTGCTTGAGGTCTGAGTTTTGCAAGTCTGAAGAAGCCATACCCCTATCCTACTGAGCCTGAGACCGTCATGCGACCGGGCCACCAGCCTCGGGAGAACCCTCCCAGATCGCCCTAGTGCAAATCGGTGAAACAGTGCAAACTGGTAAATTACGCCGATCACGAAGCTGGCCCCCATTGGCTCGGCGGGACACGAAACAGAAAGCAGATCATGGATCGATATCTTGCCCGCCGCGAAAAGCTCTGTCGATCGTTGAAGAAGGCGAAGGCGGATGGCCTGTTGGTCACCAATTTCACCAATGTCAGCTACCTGACCGGCTTCACGGGGGACGACAGCTACCTGCTCGTCACGCCCACCGACTCGGTGCTGCTCTCCGACCCCCGATACACGACCCAGCTCAAAGAAGAATGCCCCGGCCTGTCGCTTGATATCCGATCGCCGGGGACCTCGATGATCGCCTCGATCAAAAAGATCGTGAAGCGAGCGAAGGTGAAGGAACTCGGCATCGAGGCCAATTCGATGACCGTTTCGACCTGTAGCTCCGTTGCCAAGGAGCTCAACGGGGTCGATCTGGTCCCCTGCAACGGGCTCGTCGAGCGGCTCCGCGAGGTGAAAGACCGTCACGAGATCGAATCGCTGCGTGCTGCAGTCACCCAAGCTGAAAAGGCCTTTGCGGTCATCCGGGCCTCGCTTCGCGGCGAACAGACCGAGTTGGAGGTGGCCCACCAGATCGAATCTCAGATCCGTCTGTTTGGGGGGCGAGGCTGCAGTTTTCCCCCAATCGTCGCAGTCGGCCCCCGAGCCGCTCTGCCACACGCCACACCAACCCACCAGAAGATCGACGAGAGTGGATTCGTGCTGATCGACTGGGGCGCAGACGGTGCCGACGGCTACAAGAGCGACTTGACGCGTGTGTTAGTCACCGGTAAAATCTCGCCCAAACTTGAGACTATATATAGAGTTGTGCTTCGTGCGCAAGAGCGTGCCATCGCTGCTATCAGGCCCGGTGTAACGGGAGCTGAGGTCGACGCCGTTGCTCGCAAGATCATCGACGACGCCGGTTTCGGCAAATACTTCGGCCACGGACTCGGTCATGGACTCGGACTCGACATTCACGAGGGTCCACGTCTAGCCAAGAACAACGATCGACCGCTTAAGGCGGGCATGGTTGTTACGGTAGAACCCGGTATCTACCTGCCCGGTTTCGGTGGTGTGCGAATTGAAGACGACGTATTAGTAACCCGAGGCGGCCACGACGTGTTGACCTCGGTCCCCAAACAATGGGAAGAGTCGGAGCTGAGCCTGTAGACTCAAGCGGCGTTCTCAGGACGCCGACAACAGAGTAAGCAATCACGACTTTTCCGTATCCAACGCTTCGGAGACGCGCGGTATGGCGACACCTGAACCCGGCGACGTATTTGATGTCAAGCGGATTCGCCGGCTTGTCAAATTGATGGAAGATCACAACCTGGGCGAGGTCGACTTGCAGCAGGGTGAGCAGAGCATTCGGATCCGTCGTGGCGCAGAAGGCGGCGTTCCGCTGGTAACGGCGGCTCCTGTTGCCGCTCCGGCGCCGGCCGCTGCCGCTGCCCCTGCGGAAGCTGCTCCGGCCGCTGCTGACGATGCGAACATTGCCATCGTGAAGAGCCCCATGGTCGGTACCTTCTACACGTCCTCCAGCCCGGAAGCGGCTGCTTACGTGAAGGTGGGCGATCCGGTTGGCCCCGATACGACCGTTTGCATCATCGAAGCGATGAAGGTCTTCAACGAAATTCCGGCCGAAACGTCCGGCAAGATCGTGTCGGTCTTGGTCGAAAACGGCGATCCGGTCGAGTTCGGGCAGCCTTTGTTCAAGGTCAACACCTCGGCCTAGTCCTTGGTACGAAGTCCTTGATACAGGGGGCCTCGGACCCATTTTTTCTTTACGAGCGTGAAGCGACCGTGCGCCGCTTGCGCGGACGAAACAGATATAGCCGCCGGAATTGAGATAGCTGCCGATGTACAAGCGAATTCTGATTGCGAACCGTGGCGAGATTGCCCTGCGTATCATTCGTGCCTGCCGTGAGCTGGGCGTGGAAACGGTCGCCATTTACAGCGAAGCCGATCGAGACGCCGCCTACCTGGACATGGCCGACGAAGCTTACTGCGTCGGCCCCGCCAAGAGCGCGGACAGCTACCTCAAGATCGACCGTGTGATCAGCGCCGCGGAAATCGGCAACGTACAAGCGATTCATCCTGGCTACGGCTTCTTGTCGGAGAACGCCCACTTCAACGAAGTCTGTCGCAGTTGCCAGATCGACTTCATCGGGCCTACGCCTGACGCCATGAATCAACTCGGCAACAAGAACGTCGCTCGTAAGATGGCCCGAGAGGCAGACGTGCCGGTCGTACCCGGTAGCGCCGGCCTCTTGGACGACGAAGACGAAGCCTTGCGCATCGCCCACGAGATCGGCTTCCCGGTCCTGATCAAAGCCTCCGCCGGTGGTGGTGGCCGCGGCATGCGAGTCGCGCTCAACGACCTGGCCCTCAAGCAGGCTGTGCAACAAGCCAAGGCCGAGGCGGAAGCCGCCTTCGGCGATGGCAGCATCTACATGGAGAAGTTCATCGAGTTCCCCCGCCACGTCGAAGTGCAGGTCGTGGCCGATCATCACGGCAACGTGGTGCACTTGTGGGAACGCGATTGCTCGACACAACGCCGCCACCAGAAGCTAATCGAGGAAAGCCCCTCGGTCAGCATCAGCGCCGAAACTCGCCAGAAGATTTGCGAGGCCGCCGTGCGGATGATTCGCGGTGCCAATTACACGAATGCAGGCACGGTCGAGTTCATCGTCGACAAAGACCAGAACTTCTACTTCATCGAAGTAAACGCTCGCATCCAGGTCGAGCACCCGGTCTCGGAAATGATCACCGGCATCGACCTGATCAAGACGCAGATCCAGGTCGCCGCCGGAGAGCCGCTCAGCTTTACGCAAGATGACGTTCCTCAGATTGGCTCGTCGATCGAGTGCCGCATCAATGCGGAAGATCCGGACGCCAACTTCCGTCCTTCTCCCGGCAAGATCGAGCACCTATTCACACCAGGTGGTCCCGGAGTTCGCTTTGAGTCGCATTGCTACTCCGGATATACCGTCTCGCCTCACTACGATTCGATGATCGGCAAGCTGGTCGTTCACCAACCAACGCGAGAAGAGGCGATCCGCTGCATGTTGCGTGCACTTGATGAACTCCAAGTGAAGGGCATCAAGACCACGGCTCCCTTGCACAAAAAGATCCTCAATCATGCCGCCTTCGCGGAAGGTCGGATCGACACGACTTTCATCGAACGATCGATGGACGACTTTTAGAGAGCTGCCGAGTGGGGCTGTAAAAAGTCGGCGGGGCACCTTGCCTGAAATTATCGCCTTGCTTCAGGCAACAACGCGCGGCAAACCCTCGCGGATTCTTCACGCTTTTTGCTCAATCGGAGCCCCTTGCGCCGATTCCCCTGCCCGAAGTGATTCGATAAAATGGCGGATTAACTTCCCCCCGCGTTAGCACGCACATCCGTCCCCCCCTCAGAAATCGATCAAGAAGTAGTCATGCCCAATACCCCTTTGGCTCACCCCGTTGCCCCTGAACACAACTTTGGCCGCGTGGCGATCCTGTTTTCCGGTGGCCCCGCCCCGGCAGCGAACGCCGTAATTTCGACCGCAGCCGCCTCGTTCCTTCGTCAGGGCATTCCCGTTTACGGAATCCTCCATGGCTACTCTGGGCTGGTTCAACACTCCGAAGCCAGGCCGATGGAAGTTGGTCGCGACTATCTGATTCTCGACGGCAAGGTGCTGAAGCGAACCCGCAGCTCGCGCGGTATTCTGCTCGGCACCTCGCGAACGAACCCCGGCAAGCGAGTCCGTTCGCCGGAGCATCTCAAAGACGCCGAACGGACCGCCCCACTGCAAACCGTGTACGACGCCCTCCGCCACCTCCAAGTCGACGCCCTGATCTCGATCGGCGGTAACGACACGCTGACCACCGCGAACAAGATGA
>CAYLRE010000106.1:0-13969 GCA_964385715.1 uncultured Planctomycetaceae bacterium | reverse complement strand
TGGCGAACTGCACGTCGACACGCTTTCGTCAAACGTAGCTCATAGATTGTCACCGCGCGCGTCAGGAAGCTTGCCTTTTTGTTGTCGTTGGCATCTATTTGCGGCTTCTGGCCGGTCGTTTCGGTTCTCGGTTTATTCCAAGGAGACTTGTATCTGTTTGTCGCCGTCTTGCAGGTCAAACACAGGGCCAGGTGCATAGGCTCGGCGACGCACATCGGCGACGATTGCTTCAAGGTCGATCTGACGCTGGTGGATCTTTTCCAGGATCTCGGCGGGTAAGGTCTCTTGCAAATATTCGATGCTGCCCGCTCGTGAAGTGAGCGCGACCTTTTCGCGACCGTTATCGGTGACGCGAATCTTGAGGTGCTTCGACAGGCTGCCAAAGTCGCTGGCTGCTTCCTCACGTGGTAGCGGGAGCTGGGCCATCTTCACGGCTAGCGGCTCCACGCATTTCTCAAAAACGGATTGCCAGCGTACAGGCGACTCGAAACTCTGAGCGTAAAATGCCAGCCCATGGAAGGCTCGCATGAGGAACACGAGATTGGCCGGTCCCGCGATGCGGAAATTCAAACGATCGGACGCCAGGATGTCTCCGACGCGCTCACCGAGTTTCCAGTCCGCCAGGTCATAGGGGTGATCGACACAGAACGGTTCAAACAGCGTGCGGCAGAGGGCCGGTAGCTTGTCCGCCAAAGGTTCCAGGTATTCCCGGTTGAATCCGAGTTTGAGGAACAACGGCCACGGCGATTCGTTGCCGTGAATCGTAGCTTGGATGAGACGAGCCAGCGAGAGTCGTTCTTCTTCGGAAGGCTCAAACACGCAGCCCAAGTCGAGTGCCACGATTTGCACGTCGCCGCCTTGGCGTCGGAAGCGGAAGTTGCCTGGATGCCAGTCGGCTTGGATCTGACCTTCGCGGAACAACCCACGTAGAAAGAAGTGCAGCAGATGGGCAACCGCTTGGCGTTTTTATTGGGTGGACCAGTTTCGGCGGACGTCTTGCCACGTTTCGCCTTCTTCCCAGCTACTGACGAGCACCTCTTCGGTGGTAAGTTCTTCGACGACCGTGGGTACGACCAGATTTTGTTCGTTGGCCGTCCAGCTGCCGAAGTCACGCAGGCATTCGGCCTCTAGTCGGTAATCGAGTTCACATTCCAGGTTGTTCAGAATCACTTGGCGATAGCTCGATAGATCGAAGCCGCGACGCAGGCTTCCCATGGGAGCGCTGAGCCAGCCGAGCGTTTTAAGATCCGTCATCACGGCACCGCGGATGCCGGGATAGCGAACCTTGATCGCTACGTAACGACCATCGAGCGTAACGGCACGATGAACCTGTCCCAGCGATCCGGTGTGTTCGGAGGGCTCGATCGATTGCAGCACCGTCTCGACCGGCTTGCCCCAGGCCTTCTCGAGTTCGGCCACAGCCGTTCCTAGCGGCAGCGGTTCCGCGCTCTCTTGAAGCCGTGCGTAGGCGTTCTGGCCTTCATCTGTTTCGTCGTCACCCGTATTGTCCTCAAGCGAAAAGCTGAGCATTTGTCCCAGCTTCTGTGGTAGCCCTCGCATCTTGCCCATCTGATTGACCAGGTGCTGGCGAGCACGCTCGCGCAATTGCTCATCATCGGCACGCCGCAATTTCAATGCGGTGTGAGCCATGCGAGCATGAGCCAAGTTTCGTTTGAGACTGTTGAGGGCCATGGTCGTTTATCAATCTCTACCGAAGGTTGTTGTCGGCGACATTGACGTTGCTGGAGGGGAGGGCTGGAACTAGTGGGCGGCGGCTTCGTCAACCGAACTGGCGATTGTTTCCAAGGTCTTGACGAGTTGACCGCGATCGAACGGCTTGACGAGGAAGTCGGAGGCGCCTCGCTTGAATGCGTCCTTGAGTACGGACGTTTGTTCAAGGGCGCTGACAACCAGTACCTTGGCGTTGGGATCGAACTCGTGGATGCCGGAGAGTGCATGCAGCCCGTCGAACTCCGGCATGACCATATCGAGCGTGACGGCGTCGGGTCGAAGTTCCTTGTAGCGGTCGATGGCTTCCTGACCATTGGAAGCTTCTCCCACGATTTCCCAGCCGGCTTGAGTCGCCGTATCTTTGATCATCTCGCGGATAATAACTGCGTCGTCGGTGACGAGAAGTGTTTTGGACATGACTTGGTTTCCAGACCGGTTATTGAGTTGAAGTTCTCGGAGTCTTTCTTGACGCGACTTGCCAGAAATTTGGCGCATTGGCCGTTAGATTGTGAATGGTTCTTCGCCCACGATTTCGACTTGGACACTGCCCGTTTCGCTGTTGTACGTCAGTCGACGCCCCTTGAGGCCACCGACGCTTTGGCTGCGTAGAGGAACGCCGTATTTCTTGAGCAGCTCGGTAACCGCTTCGATGTTGGCGACGCCAATTTGCAAGGGACCGGAGTTGCCAAACATATTGCCTCCGCCGACCATCTTGGCCGTTAGGCCGGCGGTTTGGGCTCCCTCGTTGCGCAAAAGTTCAAGCATGTGCGGAATGGCGGTATCGGCGAACTTGCCGGGAGGCCCAGTTCGACCTTCCGATTTCGGTAACACGATGTGGCCGAGGATGCCGACGCCACAGCGACGATGGTGAAGGACGAGTCCGATACAGGACCCCAAGACGGCTGGCGCGAGGGCCGGAGATTGGACAAACGAAATTTGTCCCATCCCCGTCAGCGGCAGCGTCGTGACGTCAGTTGATGTGGTTGTGGTCATGGCGGTTATCTCTTGATCGGTATCGGCTCGAGGGGAGCCGTTTCGTAGCGGGGAGAGCGATTTAACAACTGGTCTGCAGGGCGTCTTCCATCGCGTTTCTTAACGCCTGAGTCGGTACGAAGAAGACGCTCCAATCCAGATCCTCATCGTCACGCTGAAATCGCGTGTTGCAGACCAGGACGTTGTCGCTCGTCATGGCTTGCGTCATGACCGCTTGTTCGAGAACGCTGGCACCATAGTCCTGCATGAAGTAGGGAGGCGACGGCACGAGTTCGGTGTCGATCAGTCGCGTTAGTGCGTTCATGTAGGCACAGCCCAGAATGTTTCCGGTTTCCTTGAGGGCCGATTCTTCGAGCGGAGTCCATTCGGAGTCCGTGCAGACTTCGCGTCCGAGGAGCGAGGCGGCCAGTTTTCGGCCATTCGCTTCATCAAAGGCCAGTATCAACTGGCCACCCTTTTCGCCGTCCAGGTTGAGAACGACCATCGTCAGAAGATCGTTGCCAATGGCAAATTCGGTTGACACCGCTTCCAACGGAACTTCACGAACCTCATCGAGGGACAGTGAGATCAGTCCATTCGTCCAGCGGCACATAGCGGACGACGCGTCGTGAGTCGCGGTGGCGAACAGTTGCTGCAGGATTCGCAGGGTCGGATCGAGAATGGGATCACTGGCGGTCATGGGGATAGCTCCTACGAAACGGTGGATTTGTGAGACGCGGATTCGACCAAGGCATTCACATCCAGGATGAGCGACACGCGGCCGTCTCCCAGAATGCTTGCCCCGGCGACGCCAGTGACATTTTGATAGTTTTCGGCCATCGACTTGATGACGATGTCTTCTTCGCCAAGGAGGTCGTCGACGACCAGCCCGATTTCTTGCCCTTCGCTGCCGACGATGACAAGCGTCGTGTCATCATTGCTTTTTTCCGCCGCGTTGGTCGCTGGCTGATTCCACGTAAATAATTTGTCGAGGGCGACGACGGAGACGATGCGACCTCGGACGCAGGCGGTTGTCTGTCCGTGGACCGTTGAAATGTCTTTCGGTTCGACGCGAACGATTTCAACCACCGATTCGACGGGCATCGCGAACACGTCGCCATCGATGTCTGCGAGCAAACTCGGTAGGATTGCCAGCGTGAGTGGCAATTTGATCGTGATTGTGGTGCCGACTCCAACGGTACTATCGAGTTCCACGGCACCGCTGAGTTCCTCGATCTTGGAACGGACGATATCCATGCCCATTCCGCGGCCAGAAACCTGCGTTACCTTTTCAGCTGTGCTCAGACCTGGTTCCCAGATCAACTGGAACATTTGATGCTGCGTCAGCTTGTCGGCGTCGGCTTGGGAAATGATTCCCTTCTCGATCGCTTTGGCACGAATCTTTTCCGGGGCCAGACCTTTTCCGTCGTCGCAAATCTGAATCACGATACTGTTACCGCGATGGTAGGCGTCGAGCGTGACCGTGCCTTGGCGTGGTTTGCCCGCAGCTTCGCGATCCTCTGGCGATTCCACCCCATGATCTGCCGAGTTGCGAATCATGTGGATCAGCGGATCGCCCAGTTCGTCGATCATCCGCTTGTCGAGTTCCGTTTTCTCGCCGCGAATCTCCAGGCGAATGTCTTTGCCGTTATCTCGCGTAATGTCGCGAATCACTCGCTTGAATCGATTGAACAGCGGACCGACCGGCACCATGCGTGTGTCCATAACACTCTTCTGAATGCCGTCCGCGACACGATCCAGTTGATGAACCGCTTCGAGCAATTCGTTAACGGAAGTTCGCATCTGCGTGTATTGGTCGACTTCTCGCTGGACCGATTCCAGATCGGCTCGAATACGGCGAGCGTGACTACTGAGCGATTCAAAGTCGGGGTGCATGCAGGGCTTCTCGGCATAGGTGTCAACGGCTGTGCCGAGTCGATCGAGCGTGCTGAACGCGTTCGATAGCGAGTGAGCGCCTTGCTTGCTGGCCGTGAAGTGTTTGAGGTGATCGCCGATTTGCGAGAACCGAGCTTTGTTGATGACCAGCTGTCCCGCCAAGTTCATGAGTTGGTCAAGTCGGTCAATATCAACACGTACCGTCTCGGCTGGCTTCGCAGCAGCGGTGGTCGAAACGGCAGCACGGGACGTCTTATCGGCCGCGGTCGGCGTGTTTGCTGTCGCGATTTCTTGTGGGGAGGGACTCGCGGTTTCAGCTGACACGTTGGTTGCCTCTGGGGTGTCTTGGGCTTTGGGCGCCACCTCGACCTCTTTATGTGCGGAACTGGATGAGCCTTCTAGGACTCGAATGTCAACCGAAGCGATTCCGTCGATGCGTAGTCGGTTGTGCAGTGCCGACGCGTCCTCTTCAGTCGCCACGCCGAAAGTCAGCGTGGTCAATTCCTCGGCGTCTTCGAGCTCCGCCTCCGTAGGCTGACAAAAGAAGACCTGGCCGGCCTGTGAAATTTTCTCGAAGGCGAGTTGCGCCTTGAGTCCGACCAGCGGCAGACCCGCTTCAAAGGTTATTTGGCCGACAGCAGTGGTCGTGCCTGCAGGCGCGGCGGCAGAAATGGTTGCCAGCGTGGCGTCTGACAGTTCGCTAGCGGGCTGTGAATCATCGGCCTGGCTCTTGCTCGTTTCAGTGGCTGGTTCTTGAACCGGTTCGTCACCGGGCTGAGTTGTCGACTTGGTTCGGGCAGTCAACAGTTCCTGACAGACGAGCTCGAAGTCGTCTTCGGTGGTATCGCCGGACTTGAGACCATCGACGTACGTTCGTAGCGAGTCGGCGCAGCGGAGCATGGCGTCTGCCATGTCCGGCGTGAATTGGCCGGACGACTGTTGGAGTTCTTGTAGCAAGTCCTCCATATAGTGAGCTAGTCTTGCGGCGCGGTTCAATCCGATCGACGCGGCTGAACCTTTAATTCGGTGGCAGGTGATGAGCAGCGATTCGACACCGCATTCGCCTTCGCTGGCCAGCAAGCCTTCGGTCAAGTCATCAAGCGACGATTCCGCCTCGTCGATGAAAATCGACAGGTATTTCGGCGAGATGTTTTCATCATCGACAATTTTGGCAAACAGGTCATTGGCAGAATCTTCAGGAGCGGCGGTCGTGTCGTCTGTGCTCGCGGAGTCGTTGGTTTCCGTAGCCGACGGCGCCCTGGCGGCCTCTTCCATAGCGGCGGCAAAAGCGGCCTCCGTATCTTCTTGAGAAGACTTGCCTCGCTCGACTCCCGATGTTTCCAAGAGAGTCTGGATGTCAGCCAATACGCCCTCGCATTCGACCTTGTCGGCGTTGGGGTCCTTCAGGCACTCAACCATACCGACGAGTCGATCGACCGATTGAAAAATCAGTTCGACGACGTCCGAGTTGATCGCCAGTTGATCGTTTCTGGCGGCATCGAAGACGTTTTCAATCTTATGAGTGAGGTTGTTGATGTCCTCGAGCCCGAGCATGCCCGAGAGACCCTTGAAGCTGTGGGCGGCGCGGAACATCTCGTTCATCAGGTCTTCGTCGCAACGAGCCGTTTCACCCTCAACGAGTTCGCTGGCCCATTCGTCGAGTCGCAACAGATTCTCGTTGAGCTGTTCGAGCAGTTCACATGACTCGTCGAGGAAGTCAGAGAGCATGCTCTCAAAAAATTCGTCCTTGACGCCAAGGTTGTTGTCACTCATCGTTCGTCTCCAGTCCGATTCGACTTGGCTCTTCGTGTGCGGGGCTTCTTGTAGTGTTTTGAGTGGCTCGTTGCCTGCGAGGCCCTGTTGTTTCGCGGGGGATTATTTTCTTGCCGGTTTGCTGTGCAGCCAGGGCTTGAGCTTGTTCATATGCCCGACCAGGTCGGAGATGCCCTCCGCGGCTGCCGTTAGTAGCAGACCTCCAGGCTTGATGACTCGGTCAATGTTCTTGATTACCTTGGATTTCGACGCGATATCGAAGTAGATCAGCACGTTCTTCAGAAAGACCAGGTCGAAGGGTCGCTCCGCGAGCGAGTCGAGTAAGTTGTGCTGTCGGAACGAAATCCAGCGGGTAATGGATTCCTTGGCCTTCCAGTTTTTACCGTCGGGAAGCGCGGTGAAATATCGTCGGCGGAAGTTATCGGGAACCAACCGCATGGCCCGTTCGCCGAATACGCCACGGCGTGCAAGTTCGATAGCTCCCACGCCGATGTCGGTACCGAGGATCTCAATATTCCAGTCGTCGCATTGCCGCAGGTGGGCCGCAATACAGGTGGCGATCGTATGGGCTTCGTCTCCGGTGCTGCTGGCGGCAGACCAGATGCGAAGCGTTTTCAGGCGGTCTCCCGCGTTGGCTTCCGCAGTCAGTTGTGGGAGGTACTCGTCGGAGAACCAGTTCCACTGTGTTTCATCTCGAAAGAGGTAAGTCTCGTGTGTCGTCACTTCCTGTAAGAAGGCGTCCCACTCCGGAGCGTCGGATGCGAGTCCACGAAGGTGACCATAGTAGGTTTCGAAGTCTTCGATACCGGTCGCTTTGAGACGTCGACGCACTCGATTGGATAGCAGCGTCTTCTTTTGCGGTGAGACGGTGATGCCGGTGCGGTCGTAGATCAGCGACGCGTAACGCGCCAACTCATCATCGCTCACTTGTGCTAAGACAACAGTCACAACACTTGTCCAATCGTAGGTAGGTGGGGTTACGGGGATATTTGCGCACAACAAGAGGGCGCGTGGTGGGGTATGGATCGCGACGAGGTGGGAACGAGTATCGCGATCGGTGTTGGGTAGGAGGCTAGGCTAACATCCGTGCCCCACCACGCCGGCCCTGTGGAGGCCGACGTGATGGACACATGGGATGTTAAGCGGGCGACTAGCCTTCGCTGCCGTCGACCAAGGCACGCAAGGCGGCGGCCTGGGCGTTCAGCTCTTCGCTGCTGGAAGCCATTTCTTCGCTTCCCGAGGCGGCCTGTTCGGCAACCTGCGAGACGTTTTGAATGGCACTGGCAACTTCCTGAGCGGTGGTTGCCTGCTCGACGGTTGCCGTGGCGATCTCGGCGATCTTGGCGGTGGTGCCTTCGACACCAGCGACAATCTTCTCGAGAGCGGCGGCGGTTTCTTCGCTGAGCAGCGAACCTTCCGAAACGCGTTCGGTCGATTCCTTGATCAACGCCGAGATTTCCTTGGCCGCTTCGCTGGAACGTTCGGCCAGCTTGCGGACCTCGTCGGCCACGACCGCGAATCCCAAACCATGCTCGCCGGCGCGAGCCGCTTCGATAGCAGCGTTCAAAGCCAACAGGTTGGTTTGGCTGGCGATCTCGGAAATCACTTGAATGATTTCGCCGATCTGCTCGGAACTCTTCTTGATCAGGTCCATGGCTTCCACCGACTTCTGCACGGCGTTGCCACCGTCTTCGGCTAAAGCGCTGGTCTCCTTGGCCAAGGAGTCCGCCTCACCGGCATTGTCCTTGACGGCGTCGATCGAGCGAGTCAGTTCTTCCGTCGAAGCACTCATCTCTTCGACCGTGGCCGCTTGAGTCTGAGCACCTTCGGCAAGCGTCTGCGAGCTCTCGGCAATCACGCGAGCACCTTCGGTGAACTGAGCCGAGCTCTCGGTGATCTTCTCGAGCAACTCTTGCTCACGCTCGCGGGCACGCACCTGTTCGGTGACGACTTCCCAGGCGATCATCGGTCCGGCGAAGTTACCGGCCGCATCATAGATGGCACTCGCGTTCAGATCGAGAATGTGGTCGCCCACAGCGATCTGAGCCTGGTGCGGCAGATTCTTCGGATCCGAAAGCAGCTGACGCTGGTGGGCCGGATTCTTGTGGAACACGTCGTAGCTACCGCCGACGATCTTATCGACCGGCACGGGCAGGATGTTCTCGATCGTGCGAAGCGTACGATCCGAAGCCGGGTTCATGTAAACCACGGTGCCGTCGGTATCGGCCAGCATGATGTTGATCGGAGCATTCTCGACCAACGCGGTGCTACGGGCGGCTTGCTCTTCGTTGGCCAATTTTTCGGTAACGACTTCCCAGGTGACCATCGGGCCCATGTACTCGTCGTTTTCGTCGTAAGTGGCACTGATCAACAAGTCGAGCTTTTCACCGGCCAGTTCGATGGTGGCCTGACGAGGGAACGACCGGTAGTCGGCCAGAATTCCACGTTGGTAGGCGGGATTCTTGTGGAAGATGTCAACGCTTTGACCGACGATGTCGTCGACGCGGACAGGCAGATGCTGTTCCAACGATTTCAGCGTGGTGACGCTCGCCGGGTTGAGGTAGGTGATGTTGAGGTCGGTGTCGGCGAGAATGATGTTGCTGGGAGCATTCTCAACGAGCGCCGACTTTTCGGCAGCGGCCTTCGCCAGCTGCAGTTTCTCGGTAACCACTTCCCAGGTGACCATCGGCCCCATGTAGTTGTCGTCGTCGTCGTACGTGGCGCTGATCAACAGATCGAGCTTTTCACCGGCCAGTTCGATGGTGGCCTGACGAGGGAACGACTTGTAGTCCGCCAAGATACCGCGTTGGTACGAGGGATCCTTGTGGAAGATATCGATGCACTGGCCGACGAGATCATCGACGCGAACCGGCAGGAATTGCTCCAACGATTTCAACGTGGTGACGCTCGCCGGGTTGAGGTAGGTGATGGTGAGATCGGTGTCGGCGAGAATGATGTTGCTGGGAGCATTCTCGACGAGCGCCGACTTTTCGGCAGCAGACTGACGGGCCACAACGGCGTCGGTAATATCCGATGCGTATTTGATGACTTTGTAGGTTTCGCCAGCCTCATTCAGCAAGGCGCTGTAACGAGCTTGAATCCAGATTTCCTTGCCACCCTTGCCAACGCGGAAGAATTCGCCCTCTTGCGATTCACCACGTGCGAGTGCTGCCCAGAAATCGCTGTATTCTTGACTCGCGGCAAACTCCTTGGTCGCGAACATGTTGTGGTGTTGTCCCTGGATTTCTTCGAGGGAATACCCAACCGTGTTAAGGAAGTTCTCGTTCGCCGTGAGGATGGTTCCATTCGGCTCAAACTCGATGACGGCAAAAGCTTCGCTTACGGCATCGATTTGAGTTTCGCTGTCAACTAGCTGCTCTTGAAGTTTGGCCAAATCAGCGTTGTTCACATCGCTCTTGGCTTTGGTCGATGTCTGGGTCATTGTTCAGTCCTGTATGTAGAGGTGGGATGAGTGGTTGGAAGGAGTGACATCGCGGATTTGCGATGCGAGTGAATTAGGAAGTCGCGGCCTCGACTGCTGCGTTCCCCTCTTCGCCGAGGATCTGATCGATGTCGAGCATGATCAGCAGGCGAGAGTCAAATTTGACCAGGCCCGTCAAGTATTCCTGACCGAGACCAGCAACCGTTGGTGGTGGCGGAGCAATCTGCTCTTCATTGACTCGCAACACCTCGCTCACCGCGTCGACAATGATGCCAATGGTCTTGCCGACCACATTGACCACCATGATTCGAGTTTCGTCGGTGACCTCTTCTTCCGACATGCCGAAACGAAGACGCAGGTCGACAATCGGAATCACCGTGCTGCGAAGGTTGATCAATCCCTTGATGTAGTGAGGTGTTTGCGGGACCCGCGTGATCTCTCCCATCAGGATGATTTCTTGGATCTTGGTGATTTCGATTCCGTACTCTTCCTGAGCGAGCCGGAAGCTGACTAATTGCATGCTTCCGGACGCCTCCCCTTGCCGTGATTCTTGGGCAGGAGGATCTTGGACCATTGTGGACACGATCGCTTCTCCTTTTTTCGCGTTATTCGATGACTTGTCTCATGGCGTCTCACTCGCTACCGCTGTCTGTCTTAATAGCGGCGCGTCGGTAAGTTCCGATTCGTAAGTGCGACGTGGACAAGTTCCTTGACGCCGAATCTCGGAGAGTATGTACAGCGCTGAGATGCCCCGGGCAAATTTATCCGCAGCTTTTGCGCCGCAGGCGCACTTGTCCCAGCCCCAAGAGATGACCAATCACATGCGCCTCAGCCGTAGATATGCAGAAGCTAATGATCTTGCTGGCGTTACAGAACGCATAATGAGAACATGCCGAATTCTACCCCCCCCTAATGGCTTGCGCGATTCGTGTAGGCTACGTTTGTCAAGTTCGAGATGCAAGAAACTTTCACATGGCTTGGGGGAGACAACATGTGGCGTGGAATTTCGTTCGTTCGTAAGGGTCTGATCACCGCTCAGGAGTTTGTCGATGCGGCGGACCGACAACTGAAATCGAGAGTTCCCATTGGTCGCCTTGCATTGGAGCAAAAGATGCTCACGATGCATCAAGCCTTGGAGATTCTTACACTGCAGGCAGACGACCCAAAGCCATTCGGGCAGCTGGCAGTGGAGGCAGGCTATATCAGCAAAAAGGAGCTGGCCGAACTTCTCATGCTACAGAACGACCGCATGCTGGAGTTTGACGAGATCCTCGTCGAAATGGGCGTTGTAGAAGGTGCGATAGCCACTCGCGTGCTGTCGGAAGCCCAGAGTGACGCGGCCAGCGACATGATGTTGTGCCGGGTTGATTAGCAGCGCTGTCCGTTTCAAAGCTCCTCCGTTTCAACTCTCGTCGGAAGAGACGCCGGGACAGAGACGCCGGGACAATGCGTCGCGGCAAAAAAGAAAGCATGCCCGATCCCACAAGGACCGTCGGGCATGCTTTGTTCGTTCTTCGGGTGTAAGGTGGTTGCGAGTGTGGCCGAATCCTTAGCGTTGGTCGGACTAAGCAACCGGTTGTGCGGCGCCGGCGATCATGATCTCGCTGATAGCGCCATAGGCATCAGCCCACGCCTCTTCGAGCTCATCGCACCAGGCGTTGCCAGCAACCGTAGCCAATGTCTTAAGTAAAGTGGCGCCCACGGCCGGGTAATGAGCTTCTTCGGCGCCGTAGTCGACGTGACGAAGACCCATATCTTGGAGCACGGGAGCTAGAACTTCTGGTCGGCGCAGATTTTCGACCGCCAGCTTGAGGGCTCCGAGAAGATTCTGCCTTTGCTTGGCCATGTTCGTGTTCTCGAACAGCGGACGTACGGCCGGGTAGTCGTTAAACAGATTCTCGTAGAACAGCTCGACCAACTCTTGTCCCTGGGGGGCAACGAGAGCAAAGCTCTGCTCCAACAGTTCGACGTTCAAGGATGCCATAACGAGTACTCTCCTTCTTAGGACAACTCTTGCAGGATGGATGGGGTGGACGGCCAATTGTGAGCTCGACCAAGCATGGTCGGTTCGCGACATTCGCCGAAAGGCCGCGACATTTATCAAAAGGCCACCGAAGCGTAGATCACCATTTGCCGGATGCAACTAATGCCGCCCCCTCGTTTGGGGTGCATTTGGGGCCGAGCGGAACTCTATGGGGATTCTTGCGGGACTTTGATCTTGTCTTTACCGGGATTCGGAGGCTAATTTCCGCCTCAAGCACTTGGCGGCCGTTTCTCAAAGTGCATTTTTGTGCAGGGAAACGACTGGTCATCGGGATGAAAAAGCCAGACAATGCGTTATACGCGCAATTTCGCCAACCAGGCACGCAGGTCGTGACCGGCTCCGCGACCCCGACCGAGTTAATCGCCACGATGAGTGTGGCAGATAGACATGTAATTCCTGGCGACTTCATTAATGCACAACAGTACTGAACAAGCTGCTCTCGTTGATGAAGTTGTCCGGCTTCGTCGTCGAGTCCGCGAATTAGAAGGCGTTGTGCACGTTCAGGATTCATCGTCAGATGGGCCGGGGCAGGAAAGCAGACGCTTCGACCGTGCGAATACCAATCGCGACGTTGACAAAAATGTCATCGCATCGGCTGTAGATGCGATTATGGTCTTTGACGCCGAGACGAAGCGATTCGAGCACGTTAACGAAGCAACCGCGAATCTTTACGGTTATTCACAAGAAGAGTTTTTGGCATTGTCGCATGGGGATATTACGGCCGAGCCAGAAGAATCGAGCAAGGGCTTCCAGCAGTTGCTGAAGGGCGAATTATCGAGAATCCCGCTTCGATACCATCGCAAGAAAGACGGCACCGTCTTTCCGGTAGAGATCTCTGCCAGCAAGTTCACGCTCGGCGGTCGCACAATGTTCTGCGGGGTCGTGCGAGATATCTCCGAGCGACTTGAGCAAGAGCGTGAACTGTGTGATTCACGAGATCGATTCCAGGTAATGTTCGAGTGCGCGCCAGATGCTTGTTATGTGGCAGATCTGCGCGGCACTTTTCTCGACGGCAACCGGGCGGCTGAAAAGGCAATCGGTTACAAGAGGGACGAACTCATTGGTCGGAGTTTCTTGAAACTTGGATTGCTGTCGGTCTCTCAGGTCCCCAAGGCGACGGCTCTCTTGGCCAAGAATGCGTTAGGGAAGCCGACCGGGCCCGATGAATTCCTGATCAACCGAAAAGACGGCCAGAAGGTGCCCTTCGAAATTCGGACATTCCCGATTGAGTTCGAGGGCCGCGCAGCGGTCATTGGTATTGCGCGTGATATCAGCGAACGCAGAAACGCAGAGCAAGCGTTGCGAAGAGCCAATGAGGATTTAGAGGCACGTGTCGCGGAACGAACTGCCGAGTTAGAGGCGGCGAACAAGAACCTGCTGGTCGAAATCGAACAGCGGAAGCAGGTGGAGCAGGAAGCCCGACAACGTACGGCCGAATTGGAATCGGTTTTTCAGTCGCTACCAGACATCTTCTTTCGGTTGCAAACGAACGGCACAATTCTGGACTATCGTTGTCGAGATGAATCGGATCTCTACATCGACCCCAGCGAGTTTCTCGGTCGGCGTATGCAAGACGTGCTGCCGTCGGATGTCGCGAAGTTATTCGAGGACTCGTTTATCCGACTCGAGGAGACCGGAACGACAACTTCCGTCGAGTACTCACTCACCATCGGAGGAGAAACAAAGCACTTTGAAGCCAGATTCGAGTCGACGGGAAGTGCGGAAATCGTCGCCATCGTCCGCAACGTGACGGAGCAGAAGAATTCGCAAAAGCTTATGCGGGCAATTGTCGAAGGGACCGCCTCCAAAACGGGCGAAGAGTTTTTCCCTTCGTTCGCTATGGCCTTGGCCGAGGCGTTCGGGAGCCGTTACATCCTGGTTGTTGAGCATATCGACCAGCCGGTTACACGAGCACGCACGCTTGCCTTCTGGACGGGAGATCGCCTGGGCGAGAATGTCGAGTACGATCTGGCGGGAACGCCCTGTGCCGAAACGGCGATGGGGGAGATGGTTTACCACCCGAGCGGCATTCAGGAGCTGTTTCCCGACGATACGGATCTCGTCGACATGGATGCCCAGAGCTATTGTGGTATTCCCTTGTTTGGCAGCCG
>CAYLRE010000105.1:0-14023 GCA_964385715.1 uncultured Planctomycetaceae bacterium | reverse complement strand
TTTCTCGTCCGCAGATTCGTCGCCGCTATTCGCAGACCAACTGCGGGACAAGAATTCCTCGCTCAGATCCTGATTCGTACATTGCAATTGCAGCGAGACCCCTCCGACTCGCTCACAACACGAGAGCACGGTACCCCATATGGAATCGAGCGAGACGATATCCGCATGCTCAAGATGCACCACCATGCGGCGAGCCGTCAGATGCCGAAGAGCCATTGCGAATGACGAATGAAAGATCTCGACGTGTCGAAACACGAGTGACAGTTCGTGGAATCCGAAAATCTGACCAGCCACGATCGTGGAAATGACACCAACGCAAACAACGACCGCAATCAAGTCTTGCTTCAAGGCGATCGCCAGTAGACAAGCCGCGGCCATCGTGGTGCAGATCCCGACAATCGCAAGCAGTGTCTGAACTCGGCTGAGCCCATGATCCTGCAGTCGATGGTGAATATGTCCACGATCCGCTTGCCCGATACCTCGTCCCGTCAGCTTTCGGCGCAAGATAGCCATCGAGGTATCCAAGATCGGAACACTCAAGAGGGCCAATGGGAAGACCAGCATGAACCCGGCCGTCGTTTTATTGGACGCCTCAATGGAGACCGCACCGACCATGAACCCGATCGTAAAACTGCCGGCATCACCCAAGAATATCCGAGCTGGCGGCCAATTGTGAATCAAGAATCCGGCAACGCTACCGGCAAACGTCAAGGCGACAAGCGGCACAACCAGCGCCTGTCCATTCAGGGCCATGATGGACAAAGTCCCCATCGCGATGAGCCCAACGCTGGAGGCCAGGCCATCGAGACCGTCGACAAGATTGACCACATTCGCACAGGACACCAGCCAAAACACCGAAAAGAGCAGCGACAATGAGCCTAGGTCAAAGTGAAATCCAACGACGTGGATGGCGTCGACCTGCGGCCCCCACATCGCGTACGGAAGACTGGCAAGAACTTGCAGAAAGAATTTATTGCGGGCACGCAGCGGTCGCTTGTCGTCCCAAAGCCCCAGCAGGCAGAACAGGCCGCCCGAACCGATCAATAAATTGACATTCTGTGTATTCCCCGGGAGCGATTCAGCGAACGCCGCCAGAAACGCCAGCAACGTGACACCGAACGCGAAATAGATCGCGAGGCCACCAAGCAAGGGAGTCGCTTCTTGATGTCGCTTACGCCCTCCGTCGGGAAAATCGACGAAGCCCCATCGAGGTGCGACGTATCGCGCCAGCCACGTAAGCCCGTAGGCCGACACTGCCGCGCACACGAAGCCGCCAATCAGTAGCGGTAAGGATGGGTTCATTCGACGACACTCTCGTCCTTGAAGTGACGCACGACTACACGATCGCGTCGAAACGCGACAAATCTAAAACTTTCGCTGACGAGGCCACCGCCAGCACACCTAACTCCAGCCAAGGCAGCAACATATAGGACCGGAGGAGATTGCTGTCAACCTCGACTCGTCACAAATCCGCTCACGGTTTTCACTGACGAACACGGATGCTAGCAACCACCACTCACCTCGATCCCATCCGCCATGAATTCGTCTTGACGGAGAATACCCGCTCAAGCACAATCCAGCCCACAAATGGACGGCAGCACAGGTTTGATGTGAATGATTCACATCGCCAGCTGGGACGCTGGCAGTGACGCCAGTTTGATTGCTGAAACCCAACAAGGAAGTTGAGATTCCATGGCTAAAGTCGCGCTAATCACGGGCATTACTGGACAAGACGGCTCGTACCTAACGGAGCTGCTGCTACAAAAAGGCTACGACGTCCATGGCCTGATTCGCCGCGCCAGCACCTTCAACACGGCGAGAATTGAGCACCTCTACCAGGACTCCCATGACGGCGACGCTCGCCTAACACTTCACTACGGCGATTTGACCGACGGAACCAGCATCTCCGGACTGCTGCACGACATCGAACCGGACGAGGTTTACAATCTCGGCGCCCAAAGTCACGTACGAGTCTCCTTCGACCAGCCACTCTACACGGTCGATGTCGACGCCTTGGGAACGCTTCGCTTGCTGGAGGGCATTCGCCAACTAAACACCCGCAAGGATGTCCGCCTTTATCAGGCATCGTCGAGCGAAATGTTCGGCAAAGTACGAGAGACACCGCAGAACGAAAAGACCCCGTTCCATCCCCGCAGCCCTTACGCCTGTGCCAAAGTCTACAGTTTCTGGCAGACCGTGAATTACCGCGAGGCGTACGACCTTTATGCGTGCAATGGCATCCTGTTCAACCACGAATCGCCTCGCCGAGGCGAGACCTTCGTGACTCGCAAGATTACGCGGGCCGCCACCCGAATTAAGGAAGGTCTTCAAGACAAGCTTTATCTCGGCAATCTGGATGCCAAGCGAGACTGGGGATTTGCCAAGGACTATGTCGAAGCGATGTGGCTAATGCTGCAACAAGATAAACCCGAGGATTTCGTGATCGCCACAGGCGAAACCCACAGTGTGCGAGACTTCCTTGAAGAATCGTTCCGATACCTTGGACTGGATCCCGAGGAGCATGTCGAAATCGACAGTCGCTACCTGCGACCAAGCGAAGTGGACCTGTTGCTAGGCGACGCCAGCCAAGCAAGAGAAAAGCTCGGATGGACACCACGAACTTCGTTCGCCGAGCTCGTCAAACTAATGGTCGACGCTGACTGGGAATTGGCTCGCAATGAATCGCGCGTCGCGACCCCGCAGCGAAAAGCCGCCTAGGCGGCCTCCTAAGACCTCGCCCTGGCGATGTGGTCTTGCCCGGTCTAGTTTCCTGCGTTCGTCCGAGTGGCCGGCAGTCGCCACCGCATTTTTTTGTATTTGTCAGGCGTCAAATGCCCCTAAACTCGACTAGCGCCGCGACAACCATAGGGCAAGACAAGAAATTGCTCTCACGCCTGCGTGCCTCGCTAGGCCGGGGACCGCTAGCAAAGCTCGTCGACCTATACCGCATTGCCAGCCCTCGCTATCGCTATCCGCTACAGGGAGACATCTCAGAGGCCCCGTTTTTTATCGTCGGGTCTGGCCGTTCAGGGACCACACTGCTGCGTCGCATCTTACAGGCTAGCCCGGAAGTACACATTCCGCCGGAACTTCCAGTCCTGGCCAGGCAATTCGAGATTTTTCAAAAAATCCAGCACCTCGACTGGCGAGATGTCGTTCACCTAGTGATCGCACAGTTCGAACTCAACATCGGCACCCTGAGCGACGCCTCATCGGTTCGCCCTCTCATCCAAAAACTTGTCGCCAAGGAGTCCAACGAGCGGAATCTCGCGACTCTGATCGACAGCTACTACCGACATCATGCCGAACAAGTGAAACCGTCGTTCCGTGTCTGGGGCGACAAGACCCCATGGAACGTCTTTGCGCTTGACTCCCTGCGATCGACATTTCCGCGCGCAAAGTTTGTTCACGTACTTCGCGACGGGGTTGATGTCGTTGCCTCGATGATGAAATGCGGACGCTCATTGGAATATGCCGCTGATCGCTGGACGAACGCTGTCCGCGCGGCAGACAGCTTCGCCAAAGCTCACCCTGAAGCATGCTACCTCTTGCGATACGAAGATCTCGTAACCGATCCCGGCAAGGCCGCACGACAAGTGTGCGAATTCCTGGCGATCGAATACTCCACTGCCATGATCACCGAAACAGACCATGTTGCAGAAATGGGCGATGTCCCTCTGTTAGGCCATCATGACCAGACACAGAAGCCCATCAACGACGCAAGCATAGGAAAAGGCCGAGCATCCTTCACCCGGCAACAACAACAGATACTTGGAACGTTGATCGAACCGACTCTGCGGACACACGGATACGAATCGATTAGAACGCCCACGGCAGCGTAACGCAGAACAACCAGTCGCCGAATGATCCGACAAGAAGCATTCGGAAAAGAAAATAGGATAAGCAAAATGTCTTTGACTGCTTCGGTAAAGCGAATCCCCGTCGTTGGTTCTGCCGTTCGATCGTGCTACCGCCGTATTTTCCGAGCAAGAAAAACATTTGTCGGATCAGGTCAATACTGGGAACAACGATACCAAGACGGAGGCAACTCCGGGCCAGGATCCTACGATCGTCTTGCCGAGTTCAAGGCAACCACACTCAACGCCTTCGTTGAAGAGCAGAATGTTTCTTCGGTCATCGAGTTCGGCTGCGGAGATGGCAATCAGCTTTCGCTCGCCAATTATCCAAAGTACATCGGACTCGACGTTTCCAAACAAGCAATTCGCATGTGCCGGGAGCGATTCCGAGACGACGAAACCAAGCAATTCGCATGCCTCGACGAGGAGACCGAGCTTTCCTCTATTTCGCAGAAAGCGGACCTGGCGATCTCTCTCGACGTCATCTACCACCTAGTTGAGGACGAAGTATTCGATCGCTACATGTCAGATCTATTCGATGCCGCAGAGCAATTCGTCATCATTTATTCCAGTAACTTCGACGCAGAGCGCAACTTCCACGTGCGAGACCGCTGTTTCACGTCTTGGATCAGCCAGCATCGCCCCTCCTGGAAGCAGGTCCGGTTGGTCGAGAACCCGTATCCCTTTGATCCGGCGAACCCCAATCACAGCTCACGTGCTGACTTCTACATGTTTGCTCACGAGTCGCTCGCGAGCGACGTCACAAGGCCCACGAGCACTTAAACAATCCCCAAGGCAAGATGCACGTCCTTCAAGTTTGCTCCTGGTATCCATCCGAATACGCCAACCTGTGCGGCTGTTTCTTCCAAGAACAAGCCGAATTACTGGCGAGCGCCGGGCATCAGGTCGGGTAATCGCGCTGGATCAACCACCAGGCCCAGACGTCGCCCGGACAGGCCTCGGGTCGCTGCTAAAAGTCGCCCGAACATTTGAATTCAAGACAGCCGGCCCCCTGAAGGTTGGCCAGAGCTACCGCACGTACCCTCGACTCGAAAGACGCTCGCTGCTGCGAAGCTGGCGAAGTGTGACCATCAACAAGAGCGTTGAGCGATACATCCGCGAACATGGACGCCCGGACTTGATCCATGCCCAGAGCTTGCTAACGGCAGCTCCGTATGCCGCGAAGATGTCCGCCCGTTTCAGTATCCCGTGGGTGTACACCGAGCATTTCTCTGGCTTTCTCGAAGGCGATGCAGCGAACCAACGGTTCCTACAAACGAGAATTGACGGCATACGAGAGGCCCTTCGCACCTGCAGTGGCGGATCTGCTGTTTCCAGCAAACTAGCAAACGCCGTTGCGCTTGCCGCTGGAGGACCATCCCCTACGGTCATTGCCAACGCCATTGACACCAACTTCTTCCACCCAACTTCGTCACCCTCCGACCGGTCCTCCGAGCCGTTCGTGTTCTGCGCGATTGGAACGCTACGCGAACTAAAAAACTACGATGGCCTAATCCGGGCGTTCGCAGCCGCTTTCCCAGACTCACCTGATTGCAAACTCGTAATCGGCGGCGACGGCCCGCTCCGCGAGAAGTTGGCCGATCTAACCAATGAGCTCGGAGTTGCGTCACAAGTAGATTTCCCTGGAAAGCTCGAACGAGCCGACGTCCGAACGATACTACAAAGATCCGACACGCTCGTTTCGTCGAGCGTTGTGGAGACGTTTGGCGTCACGCTCATCGAAGCCATGGCCTGCGGGAAACCCGTGCTCGCGACACGCTCAGGCGGCCCCGACACGTTTGTAACACCAGAAGTTGGCAAGCTCGTCGAACTCCGCGATCACGACAGTCTTGTAGCAGGCCTGCGATACATGCACCGTCACGCTCGAGGCCTCGACGCCTCGACGATCCGAAACTACGCCGTCGACAACTTCGGCCCGCTCGCGCTAACAAGAAACCTTGAAGAATTCTACACCCGTTCGCTCGCCGATTCGCGCCAGGTCGCTGCTTAACCCCACTCTCCAATCGCCATCGATCGATGACTCGACAGCTGCGTGACACCGCCGACACCTTGCTCCGCCACGGCATCATGCTCGCCCTGGGATTGGCGAGCGCCCCCCTCATGGCGAGACTACTGGGCCCCGAGGGACTGGGTACTTTCTCACTGGTTTTCGTGACGAGTAGCATCGCGAAGCTCGTCGTCGCCGGCGGCATTCCGGCTGCAATCATCTACTTCACTGGTAAGAATCGTCTATCCCGACGAAGCATTGGCCGACCGATCTGGATGATGATCGGAATTGCGATTGGCGCCGCATTCCTGGTCCCCGCGGTGGTATTCCCATTGCTCAAGCAAACCGACGCGGGTAGCGAGCTTGACGGTGCTGTCTTTGGGTACCTCGTAGCAGCGATCATCGCGGGAACTTCGCTCAATGTCGGGCAAGGGTTCCTGCGCCTATTCCGTGATTTCCGAATGCTGACCGCAGTCACGCTCACCAGCCGCGCATTGCTTCTTGCAGGTATCTTCGTCCTGCTGTTGATGGGAAGGCAATCGGTTAATGCCGTCCTTTGGAATCAGATCATCAGCACCACATTCGCAGTGGCCCTCGTCTGGTCACTTGTGCGTCGCCGATGGAGCTGCGAAACCGGTGAAACGGAAACCATCGCGGAACCGGCAACCTGCAGAGAAGTCGCTGCTTACGGCTATAAAGCGACTGCCGCCAACCTCATGAGCATCCTGAATTGCCGCGCCGACACGCTCATGCTGGCTGCGCTGTGCTCTCCCTTGCAACTAGGGCTCTATGCCGTGGCGGTCATGATCGCGGAAAAGGTATGGATGCTATCCAGCAGCATATCGGAAGTCTCTTCCACCTACATCGCGACAGGCGATGAGAGAAGCGAAGAGCGAATCCGTCAAGCGTTAGCAACTGCTAAGTGGACCGGCATCGGAACGTTCTTGCTTTGCATCGCAGTCGCAGCGGCTACGCCACTCATACCGCTGGTCTTTGGAGAACGTTTTTCCGGTGCCTGCCTGCCAATGCTCCTCCTGCTGCCCGGAATTTGGGCGAGAGGGACTAGCCGAGTGCTCGCCGGTGGAATCTCGGCAATTGGCAAGCCCGGTTTGAATGCCTGGCTTGGCTTTGGCGCGCTCTGCCTGAATATTGCGATCAACGCCGCTTTGCTACCGTCGTATGGGGCCGCTGGCGCAGCGATCGCGACTTCGGTTAGCTACAGCTGCCTGCTAGCATCTCGACTCGCTTTCCTGAAGCTCAAGAGGTTCTCCCTCGTCCCACTTTTGACCATAAACTCCGGCGAATGGGCCACACTGGCGTCGATCGCATCACGGCGACTTCGTATCATGCGACCGTAATCAGCAGGCGACTGCTGGCACCCCCATGACCGTCAACCGGACCTGACTCAGGCAGATGACGACGACGCTTGCTCCGCAAAGACGAGCCGCCCCCACCAGGAAGCTGCTGCAAGGTACCGACAGTACCGCGCGGCAGCCCAGGGGTGTTTACGTAGTCTCTGAACCGGGCTGCATGAACCCCGCGGCAGGTGCCTACGAGCATATCCAGGTCGGCATTCGCGAGCTCTCAGGACATTTCGAGCTAATTGCACAAGTACCCGAAGTACTACCGTCGCGATCCCAACAGTCAGGCGCGTCTTCCAGTCAGTCGTCCGCACCGAGCCGCTGGCGGCGATCGGCAATCTTCGGCGCCCTGCGCGACACCAAGGAACTGTTTGAGAATTTTCGACGAGCGATACGGCAGCTACGCGAAGTCCGGAAATCAAAGCCTGACTTCTGCTACATCCGCGCGGCCTTCCTCGACCCTTTGCCGCTGCTACTGAAGTGGACCAAGACCTGTCATGTCTTCATTGAGGCCAACGGGCTGCAATTTGAAACTCGGGCTGCCCGCTTCCGATCGCTCTTGAACCCGCTGCATCGCGTCTTTGAGAAGGCGACGTACAAACGTGCCGATCATGTCTTCTTCGTCGGCTCCTACGGCGACTACTGGAAACTTCGCCGTCCAAACTGGACGAACGTCGAGAATGGTGCAGAACGCGAGTTCGTCGACGAGTTTACAGACCAGCGTACGCTGAGTTCGGAACAAGTCCACGTTTGCATCGTCGCGTGCTTGACCAAGCACCATGAACCCTGGATCGTGACCGAGGCCTTTCGCCAACTGCCACAACAACTTAGGCAGCGGTGCCTACTGCATCTTATTGGCAGTGGGTTTGAGCAGCTCAAGACCGACGTAGACGGTATCGTCGAGATAATCGACCACGGCTTTCTCGACCGAGAGCAGCTCTCCAAGACGCTAAAAACAATGCACATCGGTCTGATCCCTGGATGCCCCGAACATCAATCACAGATGAAGATGCTCGACTACGGTGCAGCCAAGTTGCTCACAATCGTGCCTTCGACCCACAATCTAAGAAAATGGTTCCGGCCCTCGGAAACTCTCTTTTTCCGGCCGCGTGATCCCGCAAGCCTCGCCCAGCAATTAGCGCAGGCGTGCGAATCTGGTGACTCGGATAATCGAGGAGAATCACTGCACCAGAAGATCGCGACCGACTTTACCTGGGACAGGATATTTGACCGCAAAGCAGCAACCATACTGAAACAGGTCCACTCCAAGACATCTATTCACAATCAACCTGCGCAGCAGTCGCCGTCGACCACTTAGAGCACCACAGACATGCCGAAACCCAACTTATTCATCGTGGGCGCCCCGAAATGTGGAACGACCGCATTGCACCTTTACCTTCGTCAAGTGCCGGAGATTTACGCGCCCGAAGAAAAGGAGATGAAGTTCTTCGGCAAGGACGTTCACCCATCCCGAGGACGACTACAAGACTACCTGGATCAGTATGCGGCGGCGGATCAACATCAATACCGGCTCGATGCAAGCCCGTACTACCTGACTTCTAAGGTCGCCTGTCAGGAAATCTACGACTTCCATCCCACGTCCAAGATCATTGTCAGCGTCCGCAACCCCGTGGACAGAATGGTTTCCCATCACCGCACTCGACTCAAGTACGGAGACGACATTCCTGTTGATTTTGCCGACGCCCTCAGGCAACAAGATCGCTTGGCTGAACAAGGACTAGCCAGTACTCGCGAGACCCTAACCTCGTACCGTGAGTGCTCTAACTACTGCGAACCGATCAAGAGATATGTGGATGCGTTCGGGCAAGAAAATGTCTACGTCATGATCTTCGACGACTTTTATGCAGACCCTCAAAAAGAAACCCGGAGAATACTCGAGTTCCTTGACCTGGACGCGACCTACCAATTCCAGGACGTCGAGAAGCAACGTCCTAGCGATTGTCGCAGCAAGACGCTAATGCAATGGACGGTTAATCGACCTGCATTACTCAAGTACCTCGGCAAGCCGATTCCCGGAAAATACAAGATTCGGATTACAAACTGGCTAAAACGAGTCAACCAAGGACATGCACCGAGAACAATCGCTCCACCACTTCGACAACAGTTGCTGGCCGACTGCCATCCGGGCGTCAGTCATCTGAGCGAGTACCTGAACGTCGACCTCTCCGCCTGGCAAAAGTAAAGCTCCGACCAGCACGACCTTCACCAGGTCACGCCTACGGCAATCACAGCCTCGCTGCCGGTGCCCGCTTCGGAGCAATGCCTCCGGCCATGCGACCCAGGAAACCGATTCGCCTTCTCTTATGAGTCTGAGCCACCGCTTCCTGGCGTGGGCGACGTGAAAGATCTCGACGTATTTTCGCAGATCGGATAGCCTTCGGAATCGCAGATGGCGAGGCGAGCCTTAAATCCGCCGCTCCGATTTAACAAACGATGCGGCTGCACGCAACGAGCACAAATCACGACATGCTTGTCATGCGTGCCCCGTCTAACCCCTGGGTTAACGCTCCATGTCCACGACCGCACAGGTGAGCGCATCTTCGCAACAACAATTGCCGGCTCCACGCTATCGCAAGGAGCTGCTTGATCGCATCGTCTCAGATCAAATCGAATGGACCGAGGAAGATGGGAAACTGGTCAAATGCCACTTCACATCCAGCGATGTTGGTGACTTCCACAATCACAAGCAAGACATTGACGCGGCCAAACATGTCGCCGCCCTGGACCTTCATCAGGCACGAATGCAAGCCGCGAACGCATCGCCGTCGCTCACACCTGCCCGTGACCCGCGCATCCATACTGCTGAAGAGATCAATGCCTTGCTCGCCAAACACGTTGACAGCAAGCAAGGACTGCTCCTAGACATCGGCGCTAGCGAAGTCCAACGACGTAACGCGAATACCTACGAAAAGTTTGACGGCTATGTGCCGGTAAACATCGGCACCGATTGCGTGCGTCGCTACGCCAAGAAGTACAATCGCATGGCTTTAGTCGCCAACGCGGAAGCTCTGCCATTCCCGGATGCAAGCGTCGACGGGGTCGTCACCCACGCATTCCTAGAACACCCTGGCAACCCAGACGCGGTACTCCGCGAAATTGCTCGCGTCCTCAAGCCAGGAGGAATCGCAGTCCACAACGACGCCTGGCATTGCCGCTGGTGGCAACGCTTCGGCCTAATCGGCCTAAAAAGCTTTAGTAAGATGACGGCACGTGAACGAGCGATCTTCATGGCCGCCAAGTTGACCGAATCGCCCGCGATTCGATTCCCTCGCATTACCGCCAGACGATTAATGAGAGAACTATGCAGCTCCACGTCAAGGCCAATCCCGCTAAAACGAAAGCAATTACGTCCCAACTTCTCCTTAAATCTTGGAGCCGACGAGCACGCTGTCAGTTCCATCGACCCCATGGACGTAAGGCGTTTCTACGCTAGCCGAGGTTTCCACGAAACACCTCGACTCAGATTGCCAGAAAGGATATTCTTTCGAGCCGCTTACATTGCTGTCATCAAGGATGACTCGTAAGAGACGCGACACGTTTTTGCCCGAAGGGATTCTAGGCAATGAAACTGCTCTATCGATTGAGCCAGATCCGTAATGCGCTCCGCGCTGCTCCACGTGCGAGCACCCCGCTTCGCTGGGTGTTTCTCTATGGCCTTCCCCGCTCTGGAACAACATACGCGTTGGACCAATACATGCGGATTTCTCGACGTGGAATCGGCGACTGGATGATGGAAGATTTCGCACTCACGTTTGATCGCGCTCGACAGCGCACCCGGCAGACACTCGACATCGATCGGCTTGCCGATGACCTACGAAACAACCTGCTGACAAACGCGCCGATCGGTGGGGGCACGAAATTTGACATCGTAATCAAACAGGCAAGCGCTACGTACCGAGAATACGCTTTTTGGCGAGAACTATTTGGCACCGAGCCTGAACGTCGGCTGTTCTTCTACCGGGAACCGGCCGGGTGGCTTGCGTCTGCCAAGGAAAAATTCGACGTCCACGAGGCTCGAGCAAGCGCCATTTACCAGCATTCGTTCGATTGCTTTGCTGAAATCGGCGGCCTCGCGATCGACTACCCGGAAACGGGTGACCAACTCGCATCCCTGCCCGAGTTTAGCGGCGTCGAAATGACGACCTTTAAACCTCGCCGCACCAACCCATCGGCAGCCCCGGATCAGATGAGTGAATCCTATCGAGAGTTTGTCGAACAAACAGCCAACAAGCCATGGAATGCCCAACGCCAGCTGGTGCTTGACGCGGCCTAACACGCCCCAGACCATCACACGATCGAACTGAGAACAACGTCGGTGGGCCAAGTCGATCGCCACCAGGCTCCCGGATTGTACCTTTGTCCCTCAACATCACGCCTCTCGCCTGGCATGACGACCAGCGAGGAGATCATCGTTGAACATCCTGCACGTCAATCAAGATATTGGCACAGCCGGAGGAGGAGTCGCCAGCTTCATCCGCGATTCCGCATGCGCGATGACGGCGTGCGGGGACCAAGTCTTTTCTGCGACTGCGGAGGAGTCGCCAGCAGTCACTGCATCGTTTGCCGGCCACCACTACCTGCCGCAAATCAACGACATCTCGAATAGCGATTCGTCGTGGCAGACAACCATTGAGAACATCCTTGAGAAAAACGCGATCGATGTCGCTCACGTACACGAAGTCAGAAATCAAGCAGTAACGGAATACATCGCTGAACGAATACCGACCGCGATTCACCTGCATAACTACAACATCATCTGCCCCGGCAATGACCTTTTTTATAACTCCGACGAAAGCATCTGCGAATTTTCCGTAGGAGCTAAGTGCATTAGTTGCGCTTACACCAAGCGATGTAACAATCGCCATCCCGGCCGACTCCTTCGCTCGATCCGCAACACGAAGCGGAAGCAAACGCTCAAGAATTTCGCCAACGTGCAGTTTGTCGCCGGCTCAGAACACATCCGCGACCGTGTGGTTGCAGCAGGTATCCCGGCATCGAAGGTCACCGTGGTGCTATACGCCGCCGACCCTGAGAGGCTTGAGGCAGCCAACACTCAGCCGATTCCTGCGGCAGGCGACGACTTCATCCTGTACTCGGGCAGACTCTCACGCAGCAAGGGTGTTGGCTACCTGCTAGACGCGATCGCAAAGATCTCGCTCGGCGATACAAAGCTTGTCATCGCTGGAGACGGAATCTATGGCGAACAGATCAAGAAACAGATCGCCTCACTCGGGCTCCAGGATCAGGTTCACCTGCTGGGTTGGCGAAATGGTGCCGAGCTAACCTGGCTGTACCGCAACTGTCGAATGCTCGTCGTGCCGTCCGTATGGCCGGAAGTGTTTGGAATTGTGGGCCTGGAAGCCATGGCCGCGGAAAAACCGGTCGTTGCATGCGCGGTCGGAGGCATTCCGGAATGGCTTGAAGATGGCGTGACAGGCTACCTGGTGCCTCCTAGAGATGCCGACGCCATGGCGAAACGAATCGAGACGCTGTTAACTGATCACGGTCGCGCGTCGCTGCTGGGCGCCGCGGGACGGGAGGCTTTTGTCGAGCGTTTTACGACGGAGCGTCAAGCGGAGACGCTGGCGAACCTGTATCGTTCGCTCTGCCCCTCACTTCCGCCAAGCCAGAAGGAGCTCGAATGCACATCGTCCATTTGATCTCCAACCTGCGATTTGGTGGAGCCCAAAAAATTGCGGTAGGCCTCGCGGAGGAATCTCGCAACCGCGGCCATCGTGTCTCGATCGTCACGATCAGCAGTGGCAATGATTACAGCCGGAGGCTGACGGCCGCGGGCGTAGAATACCGGTCGCTTGATTACGAGCGGCGACTCTCATTCGCGAATCTTTTTCACATCGCAGGATTGCGCAAGCGGCTGCTACAGAACATCTCCGATCTCAACCCAAGCGTCATCCACTCCCATCTCTTCGCTCCTAAGATCGTGCTCTACGGCCTGCGTTCGGTAGCCGGTTGTCCTGTCGTGGAAACCCAGCACGACAACCCACCCTGGTGGCGAATGGACGACGTTAATTCGCGAATCCGCCGCCATATCGATCGAGTCTTCTTGCGAAGAACCGCCTCCTGCACGGCGGCCATCAGCAAGTCAGTTCACGAAGATCTCCAACGCCTTTTTGATCACCCACCGGAAGCGTGTCCCGTCATCTACAACTTCATCGATCAACCACCTCACGATCTATCGGAACACTTCACGTCCCATCTGCCCCCCACAGTACTAATGGTGACCCGTCTCGACATTGAAAAGAAGGGCCTGGATACGGCGATTAAGGTCTTCGCCGGCGTGCGGTCGCGAATCCCAGACGCCATTCTCGAACTGGTCGGCGATGGACCAGACGCAGCCAAAATCAAGACACTCGCAAAAGATTACGACATCACTGGCTCCGTTAAGTATCACGGCTACCAGGAAGACGTGTACCAATTCTTCGCTCGCGCGGACGTTTTACTCATGCCATCGCGTTGGGAAGGCTTTGGAGTTTCGGCTGCTGAAGCGGGCGTCTCCGGGGTACCGGTGGTAGCCGCAAGAGTCGGGGGCCTGCAAGAGGTCGTCATCGACGGACAAACCGGCTTCACCTGCGACTCTGAAGACGTGGACCAAATGACCGACCGAGTCATCCGCTTGTTAGAGGACAGCGATCTACGCCAGCGCATGTCGGATGCCGCCAAGACGTCATCGAGCAATCGCTTCTCGGTTGTCTCGGCGTTTGATCAATATGAACGCATTTACGAAAAAGCGAGAGTGGCTGCCTAGTACGCGCCCG
>CAYLRE010000104.1:9573-14245 GCA_964385715.1 uncultured Planctomycetaceae bacterium | reverse complement strand
CGGTCCAGCGATGCGTCATGTACACGGCAAAGCCTTCGTTGAGCCAGAGTTCTCCCCAGTCTTTGGCGGTCAGCAGATTGCCAAACCACTGGTGGACGATCTCGTGGGAAACGAGCGCTTCACTGTTGCGATCGAGGTAGGCCCGCTCATCGTGCAGGAAGGAAAGGTTGATTGTCGTTGCCGAGGTGTTCTCCATGCCACTCCAGACGAAGTCCTCGACGCTGATCTGGGCGTATTTCGCCCAAGGATAGCGGTACTGCAGCTTCTCGGAGAAGAACTCGATCATGGCCGGCGTTTTGCGATACGACCAAGGAGCGTCGGCCAGTCGGCCTTTAGGCACATAGGAGACGATCGGCAGTCCATCCCATTCTTGTCGATAGGCTTCAAACTCTCCGGCGATTAAGGCCAGAAGGTAGGTGACATGTTGGGCCCGTTGTCGCCAGTGCCAAGTTTGCGTGCCATCGTCGTTGAGTTTCTTGTTCTGCAGCGTTCCGTTGGAGAGCACCAGGAACTGCTTTGGCACGGTGGCGATGATCTCGCTCGTAAGTCGATCGGTCGGCGAGTCGACGCTCGGGAACCAATGCCGCGAGTATTCTGGTTCGCCCTGTGTCCAGGCGATCTTGACGATTCGGATCCATCTCCGTGGGGCCGATGAAGTAGAGTCCGTCTTGCGGATTGGTGCGATAGTCGATCGAGACGACGACCTTGTCCTCGGCCTGCAATTTTCGGTCGAGGTCGATGGTGAGCTTATTGTCGGCGGTCCGGAACTTGAGCGGACGCGGCTGCGAGGTCGCTCCAACTTCGCGGATTGTGACCTGCTTGATCTCCATTTCCGCCGCGTCGAGCTCGAGCGTTTCGGTTGTATTGAAGGGGCTCAGAGTGATCTGTGCCTGTCCAACGAGTTCCCGCTTGTCCCAGTCGAGCTTTAGGTCCAGGCGGATATGGTGCTGGTCAATATTGCGACTGCGCACACTTCGCTTCTCGGCTGTGAATGGGCCGATGCGATCCTCGGCGCTGGCCGCCGTGCAGACAGCGAACAGTTGGCACAGCAGCAAGGAGAACGTTAGGACAGGCGCGCGGTCCAAGACTCGTAGCATCGTGGGAGTTTCCGTCGAGAGGATTCGTGGGGTGGGGCGTTGGAGCGAGAGCGAAACGAAACTCGCGGCCGGCAATTTCGCCGTTCGCGGGAGGAACACGTCACATTTCGCTGGCGTGCCCTCTATATCATAGCTGCCATTTGGGCACCCGGAAACTGGGACGACGGGGACCGAAATGCCGGCCGAACGGGCCTCAAGAGCCCACAGTTAAGGCCTTAACGCCTATGGCGGTCGTAGAAAAGTAGCCCTGCAATCGTCTTCGCGTCGCGGATCTCGCCCGTATCGATCATCGTCAGCGCGTCGTTCCAGGGGGTTGGAACGACTTCAATTTGTTCCCCTTCATCCAAGTTCATTTCGCCCGGCGTGAGGCCGGTGGCCAGGAATAGGTGCATCCGTTCGTTGAGAATGCCAGGCGACATATAGAACTCGTGCAATTTTTCGATTTTGGCGGCCCGATAGCCGGTCTCTTCTTCCAGTTCACGATGCGCACACTCGAGCGGGTCCTCGTTCGGCTCCAAGGTGCCTGCCGGCAGCTCGATGAGCGTTTCATCAACCGCCACGCGGTAGTTGCGGATTAGGTAGATGCGCCCACCATCTCGAAGGAGCCTGTCATCAAACCTAGGGATAATCACGACCGCCCCGGGATGCAGGATCACGTCGCGTGATAGCATGGCTTTGCCGGAGGGCTGTTGTTTGCGACGAACCACGCGGAAGCGACTTGATTCATGCAGGATTTCGTCGGGGTTGGACACGATCTGCTCCAAGAATGGTGGACCTTAATGAAGATTGTTTGCCGCACCTCTGGTGTGCTGGTAAGATAACGGGTGCCCTGGGAGCGTCAACGGTCGGTGCTCAGCTCGGCATTTCGCGGAACCTTGCCGCGGAACGGAAGCCCTCGGTCTGTTTGTCAGGAGTGATCTCGCGTGCGTGATCTTTCGGAGAGCAGCATCGGCGTCGGACGCTGGTTGGGGATTCCCGTTCGCCTGCACTACTCGTGGTTCATCGTCGCCCTGTTCGTGATGTATGTCGCGACACACGGTCCCGGGGCGGGGCATGGTGCCTATGGCGTGTTGTGTCTCTTGATCTGGTTCGGCTGTGTCGTCTGGCACGAAGCGTGGCATTGCGTCACGGTTGCCCGAGCCAATGAGATCACCGAATCGATCGTGCTGACGCCGATTGGGGGACTGGCAAAGTGGAGCACGTTCTCCTCGCCGCGCAGTGAAATCTTTGCCGCGGGTGCCGGCGGCTTCGGAAATGCTTTCGGTATGGTGCTTTCCGCCTGCATGATCTACGCCGTGAGCGGAAGGCTCTCCTGGCAACTCTTAAACCCGCTTTACCCTGTTGGCCTGATTGGCGACGGTGGTCCCCTGTTGGCGGCGGCCAATATGGCGTTCTGGGTGAATTGGGTCCTGTTGCTCATCAATGTGATGCCGACGACGTCCACCGACGGAGGTCGCATCCTCAATGCATTGATGTGGTCCTATCGGCATCAGCGGCAACTCTCGGACGGTCTTGTCCTGAGTTCTACGCTCGTCGTCATGTTCGGTCTCGTAGTGCTGGCAATCATTCTTAGGGATGCGCCGGCCAATGTCGCTGTGCCAGCTTGGCTACCGTTGATAGGCTTGGCACTGTTCTTCGGCTTCCATGCCCTCGATTGTGCTCGCGATCCGGGCCGCGAGGAAGAGCTGGAAGATGTACTTGGCTACGACTTTTCGCAAGGCTACACGAGCCTGGAGCAACAAGTCGATCGACCCGCCAAGCCGGCTCCCAACTTTCTGCAGAGTTGGTTTGCACGGCGTCGACAACGCAAGGAGCTCGAGCGTCAGCATCAGGCTCACGAGGACGATCTGAGAGCTGACGTTATCTTGGCCCGACTGCATCGGGAAGGAATCGAGTCGCTTTCGCCGGAAGATCGGGCGCTCTTGGATCGCGTCAGTGCCCGCTACCGTGAGCGGATCGAAGAGTAGCTGGTCCGTTCTTGTCGCTGCTGCGCGGCCCTCTACTCTTGTTGGACGGAACGGCCTATGCCGTTACATCCGTTCTAGTCAGTGCAATTGCGCTCAGGGTTGGCCAAATCGTGGCAAGAATCTGCGAACCTGAGTGGAATTTCGCTGCGCTTTTTGCCTCTTGCGGGGGGCGAGGTACTCTTTTCTGGACTCCGTTGTAGGCCAGTTCCGGTGAGCCTACGCGCACAGGTGTGTGTCGGTGCGGAGTTCTTCCAGGTAACCGCCTCACGAAACGAATTTGCAAGATGCAGACAGAAGCTCCCACCTCGAATAGTCACGAGAACGGCGTTCTTGAAACAGGAAACCCCGCTCTCAATTCAGGAACGCCGTCGGCCGAGCCATTCTATTCGGCTACGTTATCGCAACTGACGCAGTATTTTGGCGTCGAGTTCTCCCTCTTTCAGGGCTCGACCGGCGACGCGCTGCAGATGGCCGCCGATGCTGGCCAGCGAGATTGGTCGCGTCACAACGAGCTATTTCGTGCTGTAGCCGAACGAGGCACGGCCGAGCTGGTCGAAGAACGGACCTGCACGATGACGTTGGCCATTCCCTTCTTTGCTGAAATGCAGGATAGCGAAGGGCAGGAGTCTGCCACCCGGGAGACGTTCGTCGCGGTGGCCGATTTCCGATCCATTCACGCTCCGCACGACGCTCAAGCCGCCGCGTTCGCCGCAGAGTTAAGTATGCCTGAAGAGGCCGCCGTCGCCTGGCTTGGCGGCCGGGCCGCCTGGGACCCTGAGGCCCTGTCGCGATTTGCCGAGCTGGCCGTTTCCAAGCTAGGCACGCTCCCGCGACTCGAAGTCATGCAGCAGAACGTCGACGATCTGTCGCACAATCTCGCTGCAACCTACGAAGAAATCACACTGCTCTACCGCCTGACAGAGAATCTGCGAATCGGAGAGGATCCCGCATTGCTCTGGGAAGCGACTCTGAAGTGGCTTGCCGATGTCGTGCCGGCGGACGTGTTCTCGATTCGATTTGATCAAAGCCATCTGGCCGAGGACGAAGAACCGAACCTGCACGATGCCACCTTGTGTATCGAAGGTGCCGCTCCCGTGGCCGACGAAGTGCTCGGTGGGTTGACCGAAAGATTTGGGCGAAGCTGTCTTGAACAGCCGTTGGTGGCCAATTGCCAATCGTTCGACAACGAGTCGTGGTCATTTGAAGACTTGCACCAACTGGTGATGGTCCCGATTCAGACCAACGAACGTTGCTTTGGATACCTGTTGGCCGCCAACCATGCCGACGGCTCCGAGTTTGGCACGGTCGAAGCCCGCTTCATGTCGAGCGTTGCTTCGATTCTGGCAATCCACTGCAGCAATATCGAACTCTATCGCGAGCAGGCCGAGTTGATGGCCGGCATCGTGCGGGCGCTTTCCAGTGCAATCGACGCCAAGGATCCGTATACCTGTGGTCATAGCGATCGCGTCGCCCGGTTTGCGGTTCGCATTGCGGAAGAGATGGGCCTGCCGCTTCATGAGCGAAACACCATCTACCTTTCCGGCCTGCTGCACGATGTGGGTAAGATCGGTATCGCCGATAGCGTGTTGCGTAAGCCAGGTCGGTTGA
>CAYLRE010000104.1:0-9563 GCA_964385715.1 uncultured Planctomycetaceae bacterium | reverse complement strand
GGTTGACCGACGCGGAGTACGAGCACATTAAGCTGCACCCGAGCCTCGGTCACAAGATCCTCAAGGATATCAAGAAGATCGAACACATCCTGCCAGGGGTGTTGCACCATCACGAGGCCTACGACGGTACTGGATACCCCGAGGGACTCACCGGCGAAAATATTCCGCTGCAGGCTCGCATCATTGCCGTCGCCGACTCATTCGACGCGATGGGAAGCGATCGTCCCTATCGTCGCGGAATGGAATCGGAAAAGGTCGATGCGATTCTAAAGCAGGGTTCCGGCCAGCAATGGGATTCTGAGGTGATCGACGCTTTCTTCCGCGTTCGCGACGATATTCGACAGCTCGCCGAACGGGAGCGAGACGCATTGCGGGTCGATTCCAATTTCTGGACGTAGTGGTGTCCTCGGGCCAAGTATCAGCTTCCTCTCATCAGGGCAGGGCGTCGTGGCTCCGCCCTGGTGATGATGTCTGATTTGATCTAGGGTGAGTGGACGTTGCTAGAATGACGTTGGGCTCACGCGAGCGTGGGCAGCGATGCGTCAATGTCTCTCCCTTTGGTTTATCTCATGGCGCGGCTGGAACACGATCGTGAAGACCTGCTGGCGGAGGCAACCGCGCTGGTCGAACGGATCGAATTGCAGGTGGCCAGTGAAGCGGAGCCGGTCGTCGTAGGCTTTCGCAGCAATGGTGCCGCGAGTGTTTACTTTGGTGCCGACCCCGCATACCACTTCAATGCCGACAGACAGCTGCGACGAGCATTTGCCGTTGGTCTGCTTTACAAGGCGGAGCAAGGCAGGCTCGTGTCGCTAGAACGGGAGCGAAGCGAGCAGGCGACGTCGCTGTTGCGTCGCGAACTGAATGAAGATGCTCAAGCGGATTTCTTGCTCACGATGCGAAAGCGTATCGAAGGACTGGGCGTCTTACTTGCCGCGGGGCAGTTCACGGTCGTTGGCCAGGTGCCCGAGGGCGCGGCAATTATCGATCGGGTAAAGGGTGAGTTGGCTACTCTCGCGACCGCTGCGGTAGCGGCAGCTGCTCGCGTTGGTTGAGTGGTCCCGTGCTTCTTGGGCGCAGAGTCGCCTCAATGGTTATCGCAAACCGGAGGGGGGCTAGAGCGGCCGGGCGACCACTTCTGCTTCGCCGTCGGCGGTGGTGAGTCGGGTGCCGGGGCTCTCATGTCCGCGTCGCACGTAGGCCAAGGCAAGCGGAGCGTTCAAACGTGGCGAGAATACGGCCGACATGATCTGTCCTACATCGGTGCCTTCGTGTTGCAGCGTCGTTCCGGCGGCCGGGATGGTTTCGCCTGCAAGTCGCACGCCGCGCAGAATCTTGTTGACGTGTCCCAGGGCATCGATGCGCGCCACCGTTTCTTGTCCCAGGTAGCAGCCCTTCACAAAGCTGATGGCGGTCGCGTCGCGGTCAACTTCTTGCGGTAGGTTGGCGTCCGTGATGTCGTATCCGTAGAGCGGGTAGCCAGCTTCGATCCGCACGGCATTCACGGTGGTTTCATCGCAGACCGCGCCACCGGCGGTCGCGAGCGCGTTCTGCACGTCCTCCGCGTCATCTCGCGAACAGCGAAGGCTGAAACTGTTTTGGCCGACCATGGCGGTACGGCAGAGTGTGGTGTCGTGTCCGCCGATCGTCGCCTTAACGTGCGAGAGCGTCTCCGACGGTGGTGCCAGGCCAGTCAGTTGTTCAAGCATGCCCGCGGCGGACTCGCCCGCGACGACCAGTTCCGCCCACTGGCCACTGCGGTCGACGAGCTGCACGTCTTCGCGGATCAGGTAGCGATCCAACTGCCCCAGGATCGCCTCCGCCTGGTTCGGCGCGGATGTGAGGATGATTGCGTCCTCTTCGCAGTAGCAGTTAACGAAGGCCAGGATCTTACCCTGCACATTCAGTAGAAAGGCTTCGCAGCCTTGGCCGGTTTTCAAGCCACGGATGTCGTTGGAAGAGAGGTTGTGCAAAAACGTGGCTCGATCGCTTCCGCGAATCTCCAGTAGCGTCGCGGTTTTAAGCAGAGCGAAACCGACTCCGCTGGTAAGGGCTTCGTAATCGTGGGACATCTCGAGGCTGTTTTCCTTGGAAGTAGGACATCCATGTAAATGATGTGTCGTTGCGGTCAATATCGGACGCGATGCGCCGTTACTGCCCATTGCAAAGCGGACCGCGGACTAGAGGCTATTCTGATGCCTCATCCTCGGCAAACTCGTCCTCGCAAAAGTCATCGCGGTTGGCGTCGTCCGAATCGTTCAACTCGGCGATGGCGAACTGAGCGTTAGAGAGCAAAATGCACGATTCGTGCCGTTGGCTGAGTCGATTGAGATCGGCCAGGTCACCGATCGGGGCCATGCCAAGATCTTCGACCGTCTCGTCATCCAGTCGACTGAGCAAATAGACAGGATGCTGTTCGAGAACCTGGAGTAACTGGATCGCGGCCGCGGCGTCCGTCGAGCGTTCTTTCTTTAGGTCCAAGATCATCGACTCCGCATCGCGAATGTCGACGAGTCGTTGCAACGCCGCCCCTGGCTGGCAGTCGAGCTCCGTGCAAATCGCGATTGCCCCCTCGTCCGTCACGGCCGTGCGAGCTGCGGAGATTGCGCGCGCGACGTTCTCCCAGGTTTGCGAGCGGCCGTCCCCTTCGATGCCGGCGATGACCAAGCTGGCGCGGCCTGGAATGGAGTAGTTCCAAAGCGTGTCGCAAACTTCCTTGCCGCGTCTGGCGACCGCGCCAGTTTCGCCGACCAGCGTTTCCAGCACTTCACCGCGACTGCCGGGGACCACCTGTACCGTCATGGTTACTCCCAAGAGCCTGGCTACCTCTTCGGTTTCACCTCGCCGGCGCCGTCGATGCGCGGCGAACTCCTCGTTGCTAGGAGCGTCGAATCGTTTGCGAGCCTCTTCGTCACTAAAGGCCGGATAGATTGTGCCGTGGACGCCGTGGTACCCCGTGGCGGATTCGAGACGCATGCAGCCAACCGGTAGTACGAACTCGGCATCGACGATGGTGCGGTTGATGTAGATCGACTTGCCTTCGGCCGAAACGCCCAGGTACGCTAACTCGTCTCGATCAGTTGGGTCGTGTACCTTGACATCGATTCCATGGCCAGTGACCGATTTGATCGAGGTTGCCACTTCGCTGGCCATGCTCGAATTGCCGCAGACGAGGGTAATGCCCGTCGGATCGATCTTGGCATCGATGGCCGCTTGCACGACTCCCACAGCGAGCTCCGCAACCTGGGGTAGCTCGTCGTCCAGGACGATTGCCAGGCGGTCGTCCGGCAGCACGCATTCTGCGAAGGCGGGGAACTCCAGCGGACTGATCAGGCCAGCCGCGACGGCTGCGGCGGGATCATCGATCGGTTCGCTCATCGGCCGGCCGCAGTCGGCAAGCAGGTTTTCCTCCGGTATTTCCAGAGTGACTTCCGAATCGGAACCGTATTTCAATACCGCGGTCATGTGCCAGCCGTTTTACAAGGTAAACTCGAAGAGAGATCAAAGAAGCGGCCACAAGAGTGGGCGACGCCGCGACCGATTCATCATAGGTGCCGGTCAAAATCGGGGTCAAGAAGGCGAGCTTTACGTATCTGCCGCGGATGCGAATAATCGACGGCAGGCAATCAGGGTCGCCGGCCAACCCGAAGCGACAGCGGTCCCCTTTGGGCGGCCCTTCCCCAGAAGGCTTAGCTTGAGGATTTGAGAGCCGAGGCGAGGGAATTCCCCGTTGCCCTTTTAGGCCAATTCCCTCGGCGGTCCATCACAGCGAACGAGTCTTGCAGAACGGAACATCCACGATGTCGATATCCAACGCGAATGATCTTACCGGCGGTCGAGCCCTCACCGGCAAGCGAGCCTGGCTCTTTGGCGGGGCGAACTCGCTGCTGGTGGCAGTTGCCGTTATTTTCGCTCTGACAGGAGGCGGATGCACTCGTGAAGAGAACCCGCTCGACAATGCGGTCGATAAAGAACAAATCGATGCTGCAAACAAGATTGTCGATTCGATGGTGGCGACCTATCGGGAGGCAACCACCTACCGGGATAAGGGCATCATCGAGTGGGATCTTCATCCGCCACGTGGCATGGTGCTACATGAACGCTATGCCTGCGCCCTGGAGTTTGCACGCCCGAATCGAATGCGTCTGTTGTTCGAGCCCGTCGGCGGAGGCCCCGTGGAGATTATTTCGGACGAGTATTACGTTCACGCGGCTCCAAAGTATTTCTTCAATCAGTTGGTGAAGTTCAAGACGCCCGAAAAAATCGAAGTTCCCGCCTTCTACGAAACGCAGGAACTTGTCGGCATGCTCCAGCCGACCGTCGCCAGCATGGTCATCAGCGGCAACACCCAGCGGTTCGCTTCGATTCCGCTTGATCTGCTTGCCGGCACAGAGCCGCTGAAGCTTCTTCGCTCGCAAGATAAGACGCCCCGTTTGGTGGAAGCCCGTACGATTGGTTCGCAAGTGTGCGATGGTGTCAGCTATCGCGTCGGGCAGCGAGAAATCACGCTTTGGGTCGGACAGAAAGATCACCTCTTGCGGCGGGTGCAGATTGCTCCAATCGAGCGCGTACGCGGCGCGATGCTCGAACGTGTTTCTGTTACCTACCACGATGCGGAACTGAACGTGACGGAGAATCCCAGTCGGTTTTTCTGGAAACGAACCGGCCATGAATATCTTGTCCGGCAGTTGGTGCCGCCCATCGTGGGCATGCCCGCTACCACGTCGCTGGAAGGACAGCAGGTACCAAACTTCCCCTTCGTTTTCGAGGACGGAACTCCAGGCGACATGGCTTCCTTACGTGGCAAAATCACCGTCATTGATCTGTGGGCCACTTGGTGCACTCCTTGTGTTAGGATGATGCCGCTCATCGACGAAGTCCGTAAAGCCTATGCTGACAACGATCAGGTGCAGTTTCTGGCAATCAGCTTGGACGAACCGAGCGAGATGCGCAGCGAGGATGTTTTCGCCAGGCTCCGTCAACTCGGAGTCGGCATCGCCGGCGCCCATATTCAGCAAGTGTCCTCCCAGGCGATCTACGACCAGCTGCGGTTCGACGGTATACCGGCGACCTTGGTGATAGGTCCCAGCGGTGCCATTCACTTTTTGCGGATCGGCGATCCCAAGATTAACGAAACGTTACGAAAGGTCCTCGATAGCCTGCTGACTTATCCGAAACGACTGGATGAACAACTCGTTGAGGACACGTCGCAGTCGATTCCGCTGCCGGTGTTGGGACTGGCGGAACCGAGCAAGCCTCGACATTGGACACTGGAGAAACTGTGGATGAATCAGCGGCTTGCCGCGCCTGGGAATATGCTCGTCGTGCCAGACGCCAGTGGAGAGGGCGAACGTATCTACGCCATCGACGGGACACGGTCTGTTGTCGAACTTGGCGCCAGTGACGGCAAGGTCAAGGCTCGCCATGACAATCTGGTACCCGAGGGTGCAGGTGTCACGGTGCTGCGATCTGGCATAACCAACGACGGTGCGCAACTGTTCGCTGCGGCTGGGCCGCAGTCGCAGGTGTTCGTCTTCGACGACGCTTGGCAGCAGAAGTTCGCCTACCCTGAAGAAGCGGGCGTCGGCAAGGTCTACGACGTGGCCATGGGCCATATTGCTCCAACAGAGGATGACGCCGCAGGTCAGGAGGCTGGCGACCTGGGCATCTTCGTTGGCTACTACGACGCCGCGGGAGTCCACGCGCTAACGCACGATGGCAAGAGATTGTGGCGAAATCGCTCGGTGGCCAATGTGGGTGACATCGCCGTAATGCCGGCCGTCAAGGATCAGCCCGGTTACCTTCTCTGTGTGAATCAGGATGGCAGTCTGCGTCCGATTGATGATCGAGGTGAGGGGGCCACGCCTTGGCGTCTCGGTGAGCGGGCGGCTCCCTTTGTGGCGATTGCGCCACAGGGAAAGGATGCGTCCGCGCGACCGAGCATCTGCGCGATCACCGTCGACATCTACGGCAGTCGTGTCGCCTTGGGACTCGACGAAGGCGGAAAGATGCGGTGGCATTACCCGTTGCCAACCGGAGAGCACGGCAGTTACCTCGACCCCATGGTGTTCGGCAAGCTGGACGGGGCCAACGCACCCGGCTACTGGTTCATCGCGGCAAAAGATGGCTCCGTCCATTGGATTCGTGAAGATGGCAAGAAGGACGACAGCTTCGCCACCGGTCGTCACATTTCCGGCATCGCCACGGCGACGATCGATGGGCGGCCTGTGCTGCTGGTCTCTGCCGACAAAATCGTCACCGCCTACGCGCTCTCGCCAAAGCCGACGGAGTAGCGGGGCTCGCCGCGTCTCGCACCCTTTGGTGTTACAGTCAGCCATGCCTCGCGAGCGACCTCTCACGGCCATTGGTGTCGCGTTCACCCCGTAGAGAATGTCGCTCTTTCCTGGTAGACTTCGCGGTTTGGATATTGCCTCTGTTTCGCGGTATGGACCGTGTAACAGTTCTTGCATTTGAAGTCCCTACAGCTGTTCAGGAGTACGTGGAAGTGGCCAAGAAGACGATTGCCGATGTCGATGTTTCCGGTAAGAAGGTGTTGATGCGTGTCGATTTCAACGTCCCGCTCGACGATGACCTGAATATTACCGACGATCGTCGAATTCGCATGGCGCTGCCGTCGATCGAATCGGTCGTCTCGCGCGACGGACAGCTGATCTTGATGAGCCACCTGGGGCGACCCAAGGGAGACGAGGGCGACGCCAAGCTGAGTCTTCGTCCGGCGGCCGATCGACTGGCCGAGTTGCTTCCGTCTTCCAGTGTGGCTTTTGCGACCGACACCGTCGGCGACGATGCCAGCGAGAAGGTCGGCGGGTTGACCGATGGCAACGTGGTCGTGCTGGAGAATCTGCGATTCAACGAAGGCGAGAAAAAGGGAGACGAAGCGTTTGCTGGCTCGCTGGCCGCCTTTGCCGACGTCTACTGCAACGACGCCTTTGGCACCTGTCACCGTACGGATGCCTCGATGGTCGCTGTGCCGGAAGCGATGGGCGACGCCGAGAAAGTTGTCGGCTTCCTGGTCGGCAAAGAAATCGAATATCTCAACGATTTGATCGAGAAGCCGGAGCGTCCCTTCGTGGCGGTCCTCGGCGGTGCGAAAGTATCGGACAAGATCAACGTCATCGAAAACCTGCTTGGCATCTGTGACAAGGTGATTGTCGGTGGGGCAATGGCCTACACCTTTGCTTTGGCCCAAGGCGGACAGGTCGGCGACAGTCTGGCCGAGCCCGACAAGGTGGACCTGGCCAAGCGACTGCTCGAAAAGGGTGGCGACAAGCTGGTGCTACCGGTCGACACTATCTGCGGTGACTCGCCTAGCCCCGATTGCAACAAACAGACCGTCGCTGCCGGTCAGATTCCTGATGGCTTTGAAGGTTTTGATATCGGCCCGGAGTCGGCCAAGCTCTTCTCCGAGATGGTCGCGGGCGCCAGGACTCTGATCTGGAACGGGCCGATGGGCTGGTTCGAGAATCCGCCGTTCGATGTCGGTACCAAGACGCTGGCCCGCGCGATCGCCGAGAGCGACGCCACCAGCATCATTGCCGGTGGCGACAGTGCCGCGGCGATTCAGCAGATGGGCTTCGCCGAGCAGGTGTCGCACGTCAGCACCGGCGGCGGTGCCTCGCTAGCCATGCTCGAAGGCCAACGCTTCGCGGCCGTGGATCTGCTTGACGAGAAGTAAGCGGTGCGCTCCTACGCGGGTGCCACTGGCTCCGCCAGTGCTGGGGGAAGGACGCAGGGCATGCTGTGCATGCGGGGAACCAGGGTTGTCGACCTGGGTGCCATGCTCACCCCTGGTGAGCATGCTTTTGTCGCATGTTAAACCACATGTCCACGCAAGCGTGGACATGGCACCCTCGGGGGCCGTCAGGCACAGCGTGACCTACGTGTTTGTGGCTCGTCCACTTGCTATAGAACGACGGCTCAGCAGGAGCTTCGCCCTCCCGGTCGATTTGCGACTCGCACGCTCGACCTCCCGTGGCATCAACAAGCCTCGGCAAAACGCCCCATTTATTGACCTCAAGTGCCGACTTGTGCCAGACTGACTCAAATCAGTCGGGGTACAAAGCTCACAGTCGATAATCGGCAGGAGGTGACGCGATGGGGTCGTTCTATCTAGGACGTCGGTGGCAGACGCAGTGGGCGAGGTGGAGCTTCCTTGCCATAACACTTTCGGTTCTCTCAGGCGCGAGTGCCACATTTGCTGATACCGATCCGGCAGAGATCAAGGTGGCCGCGCGAATCGACGCGCACCTGGCGGTAGGCGAGTTCGCGCCGGCACTGACGCTCGCGCAGGCAATGGACGCCGGCGAGCGTCGCGACTTGGCTCTTGGCAGAATTGCGAGTGCACAACGCCAGCAGGGAGTGCGTCGTGGTTCGCTCGCCACGCTTCGTCTCATCTCCGACGATCAGGTCCGCGCCCAGGTGGTCGATGATGTCCTCGCCGTTCGCTTTGAAGGGCAGCCTTTCCTCGCTCAGTTTGGTGATGATGGCGGTGGCAATGGTGGTTCGATCAATTCCCAGGCAGAGTTCGATGACGTCATCGGTTTGATCGAATCGACGATCGAGCCAGATACTTGGGAGGCCAATGGCGGGGCAGGGCGGATCGGTGAATTTGAAACCGGAGTCCGTGTTGATGCCGAAGGGGAACTTCATCGCGTGCTCCAGCTGGGCAGGCGTTCTTCGCTGGCCCGACTGCGGTCGGCAAGCTTGAGCGAGGGCCGCAATGACGATGTGCGGCAGCGCTCGCGGTTACGAAAGATTTCACTGCCGCGGATAGAGCGACAGATTCAATTGCAGATCGCCGAAGGCCGTGGTGCAAATGAGGTGATGCGCAATCTGGCCGGCATGGAACGAATTCAATACGTCTTTGTCTATCCGGACACGCGTGACTTGATCATCGCCGGCCCGGCTGGCGATTGGAAACCGGGCGACGGTAGCGGGCCGGTGTCGACTGAGACCGGGCGACCTCTGCTTCAGCTCGACGACCTCGTGGTCATGCTGCGAATGATGCGCGGCCAGGAAGAGATTCGATTCGGCTGTTCGATCACACCGACGAAAGTAGGCCTGGCCCGCACTCGTGAACTGTCCGAGCGAAGCCGTGGGACAAGGCTGGCCAAGGGCGAGGCAGCCCGCGAGCGATGGGTGCAGAGTATTCGCGACGCGATGGGCCGGCAGTCCATTGATATCTACGGCATCGATCCGCGGACCCGCGCTGCCAACGTGATCGTGCAGGCCGACTATCACATGAAGCTGGTCGGTATGGGGTTGGAACCAGGGGCCGGCGGGCTCAAGAGCTATCTCGACAGTATTCATCTCAAGGAAAAGCAGGCACCGCCGCCGCTCGGCGTGTTGCGTTGGTGGTTCGCGATGAACTACCAGGCGATTCACGCAACCGAGGAGGGCAATGCCTTTGAACTGCGAGGGCAGGGCGTGCAGGTGCTCGCTATCGAGGATAGTTCAATCGTATCGAAACCCGACGAGGAAGGTACGGTCGGCAAGAAAAAACCCAGGACTAGCCGCCGTTTGACTGTTACCCTGATGGTTAATAC
>CAYLRE010000103.1:0-14326 GCA_964385715.1 uncultured Planctomycetaceae bacterium | reverse complement strand
TGATGCAGCCGCGTCGCTGCTAGCAATTCGATGCGGAAACCCTTGTTTCTGCTAGCGAGACGCCGTAACCCCTAGCCACATCGGGGTATGCATCACAGTGGGAGGCCTGAAAAAAGGTTATTGACGCGAACCTTTTGGCCTGGTGCTCCGTATAATAAATGCACACGTCTTAAGTTTGGCGCGTCCGCGCCAGAGGGACCACATTCGTGGCGAAGGGATGATCGTCGGAAACGACTCGGGGTCGCGTTGTGCCGCGACCGAGGATACCTACGTACCCGTACCGAGAGGAGTCCGGCCATGTATTACAATTCTATTGAATTCGATCCAGGCATTTTGCCGCCGCTCGAATCTCAGGATGAGTGGCTGGTCGCTTCCCCTGCATTTGCCAAATTTGAACGGCGCATGGAGCGACGTCTCGCAAATCTTGAGAAACGGTGGGAGGATTTTGCCGCACCACTAGCAGCTCGCACATCGCTACGCGTCAAAGGCGATTTCTGCGTGCAACGGCGCGATCTCAATCGGGAGCAAACCCCGTAATCGAGAACAGCGTCAAACAACACGTCGACAAGTCGACAACTCCACGAAAAAACGCCCGCTCAGCTTCACGGCTGCCGCGGGCGTTGTTTTTGATCTCGTAGGGCGAGCAACAGCTCGCTGCAGGCGACACCAATTAGGTGTTGCCAAACTCCGGCAGGTGCCGGCCCAGCTGACCTTGGAGTCGCTGCACGATGGCGCTGTGCATCTGGCTCACGCGGCTCTCGCTCAAGTCGAGCGTGGAACCAATTTCCTTCATTGTCAGCTCTTCATAGTAGTAGAGAATGATGATCAGACGCTCGTTCCGATTGAGTCCCTTGGTCACCAATCGCATCAGATCGTTCTTCTGAACGCGACGCGTGGGGTCTTCGCCCTTCTTGTCCTCCAGGATGTCGATTTCGCTGACGTCCTTGAAGCTGTCGGTCTCGTACCACTTCTTGTTGAGGCTGACCAGGTTCACCGCATTGGCGTCGAGCATTAGCTTCTCGAGTTCCGGCACGGAAATCTCAAGCTGCTCAGCAAGCTCGGCTTCCGTGGCGGGACGACCATACTTGGCCTGGCAAACCTTGACAGCTTCGGCCAACTTGCTGGCCTTGGAGCGAACCAGACGAGGAACCCAGTCCATGGTGCGAAGCTCATCGAGCATGGCACCACGAATTCGCGGTACGCAGTACGTCTCAAACTTGACGCCGCGAGAAAGATCGAATGCCAGAATGGCATCCATCAGACCGAACACGCCGGCCGAAATCAGATCGTCGAGCTCGACACCGTCGGGCAAGCGAGCCCAGATTCGCTCGCCGTTGTACTTGACCAAGGGCAGGTACTGCGTGACCAACCGGTTACGCAAAGCCTTGTTGGTCGTGTCCTCTTTGAAAATCTTCCAGACTTCCTGGATATCTAGCTCGTCTATCGACTTGGTGGTCGTTGCCATGCAATCCTCCGTGATCGGCACCGCTCGTTCATTCTTGAAGGCGGTCTACTTATTCCTGAGCTTCAGGCAAATCCTTATCCAAAGCTCCCAACTCGGCACGAACCTTTGTCCAAACGGAATCCACAACGACCGTGTCGGCGATCTTGCCGACCACCAATCCAATCATCGTGAATGCGCCCAGTGCGAGGGTTACCGAAAGCAAGGCCTCGTCGGGCGATATACCGCGACACAGGGACCGAACCGCCACCACGATCATCGCTATCAGGCCTAAGATTCCGGCGTAACTGCGAGCCAAGAATCAGTCCTCCTTTGAAAGCAATGAATGCGATTGTCCCGTCAAACTCAGCCTAAGTCATGCAGCTTAACAGCAAGGTGCGTATTAAGTGCTTCAAGCTATATCGACCAAACGACGGCGACGATTCAATCAATTGTCCCGAATTGTTTGCTTTTATTGACGTCTCCTTAAACGTTACTTTTTGAAACCTTAACGACACACCAAGGTGGCGCGGCTTCGATTCTTCTCAACTTCTCTAAATTCCTTTTCGTTATCCACCTGACGTGCAATGACGACCGAAGGTCGGCAATCAGCCCGCCATACTCAACACGTTGTGCACATGGTCTTCGTTCTCACTCGTGGTCACTGCTCGATCGCGCAAGAACTGCTGCGTCATCGCGAGTCGCTGAAAGAACGATTTGATTTCACTATCTGGCAGCCGACCGCCGAGCCAGCCCGTGCGTCCCTGATGCTCGAGCAGCGGAGTGCGAATCACAGCACCCGCTGAATCGAGTGCGATGCCTAGGAATCGGCGCGCCGAAATCTCGAGGCGATTTTGAATGTCCTCCGCCGCAAAGATGTCGTCGGCACAGTTGACCATCGTCGATATCTGCGTCTGGGCGGCCGGTTCCGTCAGTGACTTGATCATGGCGTAGGTATCCATGACCGCCACATCGTCAGGCGTGGTTACCAGCACAACCTGCGCTGCCGCTTGCCAGAGTTGTGCCGTCAGCGAAGAACGCTGATTGCCCGCGTCGACGACAACATAGTCCGCACGACGATCGAGCTGACCAAGCACCTTCATCAATCGATGCCGCAAGGTGGCGGTCGCTTCCACAGGTTGGTTGGGAGCCCAGGCCGCGGGTACAACCCGCAAGCCGGTCTCGTGGAGCAACATCACATCATCAACGCTGGCTCGATCCGCCAGCACGTCGGCCAAGCTACGGAGCGGCTTTAGTCGGCAGAGTGTGGTCGCGTCGGCCCGCTGCATATCGGCATCGACCAAAATGGTCGACTCGTTCATCGAGGCCAGCATGGCCGCCAGATTGGCAGCAATGGCCGTCGTTCCGACGCCACCTTTACCGCCAGCGACGACGATTAGCGAAGGCAACGTCGGCAGTTGCGGTTCTTCCAGCCCACAACTCCGCACCAATTGCCGCAGCTCGTCCGCCTGATCTCGAGTTTGGTTTGTGTTCTCGTCCACGATTCTGTGTCTTCTGTATTCCGTTGTTTCTTTGTGTTTTGTTATCGCCACCTGAAGTTCTCTGCCCTACGAGAAACTAGAACCCGTCAAAGACGGCGGTCGCCAGTCGCTGGCGATTAGCGGCCTCGATGTCGTCCGGCACGTTTTGTCCACAGGTCACGTAGCTCAGCGGCAACTCCGCCTTTCGCACCAACGGCAACACGTTGCCAAGACTGGCGGCCTCATCGAGCTTGGTCAAAATCAACGATGTGCTGCCGACGTGGGCGAATCGCTCGGCCGTGCGTATCAGGTTGGTCGCCCCGGTCGTAGCGCTGAGCACCAGGTGCACTTCGTCCGCGCCCGCTTCGCTGAGCATTGTCTTGAGTTCTTGTATCCGAACTTCGTCACGTGGACTCCGGCCCGCCGTGTCCATCAGGATCAAATCCATGTCGTGCAAACGATCAACGGCCGCGCGCATTTCCTTGGGGGTGCTCACGACTTCCATCGGCAGCTCAATAATGTCCGCGTAGGTCTGTAGTTGATCGACCGCGGCGATACGATAGGTATCGACGGTGATCAGACCGACGCGAAGTTGCTGGCGAAGTCGAAAGTCGGCCGCCAGCTTCGCGATCGTCGTCGTCTTACCGACACCCGTCGGGCCAACGAGAGCGACCAGTCGTTTCTCGCCTGGCGCAACTTTGATCGGACCGGCAACATTGATCTGTTCTTCGATCAGTTGAACGACGCGTTCGCGAGCAACCTCTTTATCCGCTAGCTCTTCAGCGTCCAACTCTCGGCCCGCTTGTTCGACCAGCTCCCGTGCCAGAGCTTCGCCCACATCTCCTTCGATCAAGTCGGTGAACAATTCAAACAGTCCATCCGGTAGATCGGGCGTCGCAACGGTCGATCCTCCGCTGCGCAGCTGATCCACCATCGACTGCAACTGACCAAGGCGGTCGTTCACGTCGAGGTTCATGGAACCCGGGTTCGCAGCTACCGGTCGTCGGCCGTTCTGTCGCTCACGGGCAAGAGTCGAGGGAATGCGTACGGCGGACGAAGACGGAAGGGAAGTTGTTTGGTTAGGTTCTTGGGGCGTGATCCGGTTTACTGGCTCAGCAGCACGCGGTTCCGTTTCGGCAGCACGATAGGCACTCGCAGCCAGGCCAACGACCGGCTCGGCCGCCGGCGCGTCCGCTGCCATCGCGGCTCGTTCAATCACCGATGGCAACCGGCTCGGCACGTTGTCACCACTCGAGGCAGTCACTTCAATCTGCCGGCTCTTGCCCATCAGACGCTTGAGCGCCGAGGGGCGAAGCTCGCGCGTTTGCACCACGGCCGCGTCAGGACCCAGCTCCGCGCGAACTCGCTGGAGCGCTTCCTGCATCGATTTGGCTCGGAACTTTTTGACTTCCATGAACGACGATTTCTCCGGGAATTGCTTCCTCAGACGAATAGTTGGTTGTGTGTTTCTTGCCTCTGTCGTTGCCGACGACTACTTCGTGGGCGGACTATCTGTCACCATGGCGGCCGATTCAATTTGTGTATCGCGAGTGACTTCGTTGTAGCTGAGCACCACCAGCTGAGGCAGATGCGGCTCCGACATCTTCTTCAAGCCGGCGCGAATCTGCGGGCTCACCAAAACGATCGGCGAATGGCCTGAACGCGTGAGCGAATCGATCGACGCCCGGATCAAACCGCAAGTGTGTTCGACGGCTTGCGGCGACATGCGAACGAACAGGCCGGCGTCGGTGTGCTCGATGCCCGCCTTGATACGATCCTCGAGAGCCGGCTCCAACGTGGCAACATGTAATTTGCCGTCGGCCGCGCGGTACTTGGTACAAATCGTGCGAGCTAAGCGGTGACGCACGTACTCGGCCAACACAACCGGATCCTTGGTGCGGGCACCATAGTCGCCCAGCGTCTCTAGAATCGGGCCAAGCTGTCGAATCGGCACCTGCTCACGCAGCAGCATCTGCAGAATCTGCTGCACTTCCGCCAACTTCATGGTGCCCGGGATCAACTCCTCGACCACCGTCGGTTGCGTTTCCTTGAGTTCGTCGATCAGGTGCTTGGTTGCGTCGCGTGTCAGAATCTCGTCGGCGTGTTTGCGAACGATCTCGGTCAAGTGCGTAGCCAGCACGCTGCTCGGCTCGACGACCGTGTAGCCCAACATCTCCGCGCGATCGCGTTGCAAAGGATCGATCCAGTAGGCCTTGGTGCCGAACGCCGGATCGAGTGTTTCGATACCATCGATCGGCCCGGTCGCCAATCCGGAGTCGATCGCCAGCAGGGCAGTCGATTGCACGCGGTCGCTAGCCACGACCATGTCGGCGATTTTGATGCGGTACTGATCCTGGTCGAGTCGCACGTTGTCGCGGATGCGAACCTTGGGAATCAGAATACCAATCTCGGCGGCGATGTTCTGCCGCACGCGCTGTACCCGTTCGAGCAGGTCGCCGCCACGATTTGGATCGGCCAGGCGAATCAGACCGACGCCGATTTCCATCTCCATCGGATCGACAACGAGGTAATCCTCAACCCGCTCCTCGACTGGGGCTTCTTCCTGCTGTTCAGCCGCGACTTCCGCCTCGGCCTGTTCCTGCTTCGTCTTGTTGGTGAGCATGAATGCCAGCGAAACGCAGGAACCACCGATCAGGACCAGCGGAATGGTCGGCAAGCTGGTGAAGATCAGGATGCCCAAGAATCCGCCGGCGACCATCAAGGCCTGCGGGCGAGCAAACAGCTGAGTCAGAAATTCTTGCGGCAGGTTGGACTTCTGCGTGCTTCGGGTGACCAACAAACCAGCGGCCAAGGAGACCAGGAAGGCGGGGATCTGGCTGACCAGCCCGTCTCCGATCGTGAGCTTGGTGAACAGCGAACCCGCTTCGCCTGCACTCATCCCACCCTGCCCCATGCCGATGACCAGACCACCGATAATATTGATCACGGTGATCACAATACCGGCAATGGCATCGCCACGGACAAATTTACTAGCACCATCCATGGCCCCGTAGAAGTCGGCCTGGTCGGTGATTTCTTGGCGGCGAGATTGGGCTTCCTTTTCGTCGATAATACCGGCGTTCAAATCGGCGTCGATCGCCATTTGGCGTCCGGGCATTCCGTCCAACGCGAATCGGGCGGCGACTTCACTAATTCGAGTGGCACCTTTGGTGATCACCACGAATTGAATCAGCACGACAATAACAAAGATGATCAGACCGACCACAACCCGATCGCCGGCCACGAAATCCCCGAAGCTCTGAATGACCCCACCGGCGGCATTGAGTCCGTCAGATTCGGCGCGCGTAAGAATCAACCGCGTGGTCGCCACATTGAGTACCAACCGGCCAAGCGTCGTTGCCAGCAGCAATGACGGGAAGATGTTGAATTCCAGGGGTGTCTTCACATAGATCGTGGTGAGCAACACGATCACCGCCACGGTGATGTTGATCGAGAGGAGCAGATCCATCAATGGCGACGGCAACGGCACAATAATCACCAGCACGCTGGCGATTATGCCGACCGGAAAGATCAGATCTCGGTAGCGACCCAGTAGCGAATTGCCACCGGCTTGCAACTCCGCAGCCATTAGTTACTCCAAGAGGCGCACGAACTGCGCCCGACACGAATGTGTCAAATAGGATTTGCTCGAAAGAGGGCGGGAAGATAGCCACTCGATGAGGGGAAGTCCAGAGCGTTTCAGCGCAAAAAAGTGTGTGTCTGAAAGAACTTCCGCAAGCCGCAGCGGCGTGCTACCTAGGAGCCGCAAAAAACGTCGGTGAAGAGCCGAAAAAGAACTGCAGAAAGTTCGAAATGCCAGCGACGCTAGCGGCGGGCACGAGCGCGGGCAAAGTTTTTCCACCGCTTCATCATCGCCTCGTCGTCCATCTCGTAGATGGCGGAGAGAGCCTCGTATGGATCTTCATCTTCGGACAACCGCGTGATGAACTCGGCCAGCTTCTTCTCGTCGCCGGCGAGCAGACTCATCAAACTCCACCCTTGGGCATACTGCGGAAGCTGCATTGAGTTGGTTGTGTAGACCAGTACATTCTGCACCGAAGCGATCTGGTTGAGCTTGAACTGCTTCTTCATCAGTTCGTCCCAGGTCATAGCCTCCCGGTCGATCTTGCGTTGGGTGTAGCCGGATTGGACTGTGATGTACTGATCCTTGAACATCATGGTCTCAGCCAGATTGCCGTAACCGGTTGCCAAGGCGTCTGGAATTGTGTCTTGGCTGACTTGCTGGATTGCCATAAAGGCGCTAGCAAACGCGACCAGGTGCGAGATCTGATCGTGCGAATCGTCCGCCACATGGGCACTAAAAATTCCCCGTACGAAGAACGACTTCGTCTTGCTTGCCCGTTCGGCCGCGTTAGGGGAATTGAACTTTGTTCCCTCTTCCTCGAAGACTTCGAACATCGCCTTGACCCAGCGCTGGTAGTCGTAACGCGAGTTGAACAGCGCGATATTGATACCCCGACGATCGACATGTCCGCCCAGCGGATTCGGGAATCGCTTGGCGGCCATCTGCTCCCAACGACGCACCACCTTGAGATACTTGGGGCCCAGCTTCCCTTTAGAGATCAGCCGCGTGTGATGCCCTTCATCCAGCTTCACCCCGGTGGCACTGCTTTTGATGATCTTTTGGATCCGCTGATCCATGCGGTCCATCCGCGCATCGCGATCTGGATCGGGTGGCAGCTGAGGCGCGGCCTCCTTTTCTTCCTTCTTGAGTGCCGCGTCGCGGCGCTGCTTCGGGCCATCTGAGGTCGTGTCGCTTCCGCTCGTTCTTCCCGAAATCTCTCTTAACTTGCGAAGGTGCGTACGACTGAAGCCGATCTTGCGCAGCTCGCGCTCCGTTTCCTTGTCGAGAATCAAGAAGCTAATACCGCGTTCTTCAGCCAGCTTCATGATCTGGTACGGCCGCTTCCGTTCCTTGCGAAGTGCCCGCATGTCGTCGATCGAGAGTGGCCCCTCTTCAGCGCCCGCCAGCGGCCCGACCAACAACAGCGCCACGAGCGTGCACGCGGTCAGCGCAATTCGAAACAGGGCTGGCGTTTCTGGGTCGCTGTGATTCTGGTCGCTGTGCATACCAAGCTCCGAGCATCCGCATAAAAAGGCGAACCACGGCGGCGACTTGGCCCCCCCCACTACGGCGACTTGGCCACACCGTGCCCGCTGAGTCCATTATACCACTGCCAGCGAAATGTCCCTTGTTGGGACAACGTTTTGGTACTTTTTCCCACATCATGCGATCCACTGCGACGCGGATGGAACAGGAATTCCAGTCGTACCGTCCGCGATCGGGCTGCCGAGGACGCACGCTTTCGCACAGCGGGGACCACTGTGTAAGCAGGACAAAGCCTAGCAATTGGGCCGACGGTGCTGGTAAAATACATGCAAGATAAGAAAACGGGACAGGTGATATACCTGACCGCTTATAACGCCCCCCACTTGGCTTTGGCCGCGCCCGCTCAGTTGTCGCGACGTGCCGCTTGCCTCCCTCCCGACCAAACAGCGACGCCATGCCCCAACGTGACGCCATGTTACGACGACGTCGATCGTATTCTGCACGCCCTACCCTTCCCTTGGCGAAGCTCTCGTTGACAAAGTTCGCGATTGCCACGTTTGCCAGCCTGCTCACGCTGGTGAGCGCACCGATGGCCGATGCCGCCTCGCCCGCTGATGATGTCGACTTCAGCCAGGTACGGCGAATCCTCTCCGATCGCTGCTTCCAATGCCACGGACCGGACGAGAATTCTCGCGACGCGGAGCTACGGCTCGACAATCGCGAAGACGCGGCGGCCGTTCTCGCTGGAACCACCGTAGGGGACAACGAACTTCTGCGCCGGATCCTATCGACCGATCCCGACGAGAAGATGCCGCCGCCCGATTCCAAGCTCAAACTTTCGGCCGACGAGATCGCCATCCTTCGCCAGTGGATCGAACAGGGTGCCCCGTACCAGCAACATTGGTCGTTCGCGCCGATTCGCAAGGTCGAGCCGCCGCGCGTTGAAGCCACCGATCGAGTCGCCAACCCGATCGATCGCTTCGTGCTGGCCCGCCTCGAGCGGCAAGGACTGACGCTCGCCCCCTCGGCAAACAAGACCCAATTGATCCGCCGGCTCAGCTTCGATCTCACCGGCCTGCCGCCGACCGTCGAAGAGATCGAAACCTTCTTGTCGGACGACTCCGCCGACTCCTACGAGAAACTCGTCGATCGGCTACTCGCCAAGTCGAGCTACGGCGAACGGATGTCGGCCGAATGGCTCGACGTCGCCCGCTACGCCGACAGCTTCGGCTATCAGCATGATCGCGAGCGGCACGTCTGGCCGTGGCGAGATTGGGTGATCAAAGCATTCAACGAGAACATGCCGCTCGATCAGTTCATCACCTGGCAACTGGCCGGCGATCTGCTCGATAGTCCCAGCGACGAACAGATCCTGGCGACCACGTTCAATCGTCTGCATTCGCAAAAGGTCGAAGGCGGCACGATCCCGGAAGAGTTCCGCACCGAGTACGTCGCCGATCGCAATCACACGCTCGGCACTGCCTTCCTCGGCCTGGCACTCGAATGTGCACGTTGCCACGATCACAAGTTCGACCCGATCTCGCAGACCGAGTACTACCAGCTGTTCTCGTTCTTCAACAACATCGACGAGTTCGGACTCTATTCCTACCACACTCGCTCGACGCCCACGCCAACACTGCTTCTAACCGACGACGCAAAGAAAGCGGAAATCGCGGACGCCGAAGCCAAGATCATCGCGGAAGAGAAGAAGCTCGCCTCTGTGGCGGCGTCGCGAGACGAAGCCTTCAGGGCCTGGCTCCAAGATCGACCGGCCGAAGCAAACATCCCCGGCCAGATCGCTCATCTCGACTTCACCGACTACAAGCACGGCGCCAACAAAACCGTCGACGGCGTCGATGGCCAGGCGGTTCAGCTCACAGGCGATGACGGCATCAAAGTCGACGTCGGCAACTTCCGCCGCTTCGAGCCCTTCTCCGTTTCGCTGTGGATGAACCGCACTCGCGATCTCAAACGCGGGGTCGTCTTCCATCGCTCCCGATCCTGGACCGATGCGGGTAGCCGCGGCTACCAACTACTGATCGAAGACAATTATCTTAGTGCCTCACTGATTCACTTCTGGCCCGGCAACGCCATGCGGATCCGCACCCGCGAGCCGATGCCGATCAACACCTGGCAGCAAGTCACCATCACCTACGACGGTTCCAGCCGTGCCAGCGGATTGCAGATGTACATCGACGGCCGCTTGGCCGACACCGTCGTCGTTCGCGACAAACTGAAGAAGAACATCACCGGCGGCGGCAACGACTTCATCACCATTGGTGAGCGAGACCGCGACGCGGGCTTCACCCAAGGCAAGGTCGACGAGTTCAAGGTCTTCGACCGCGAACTCTCTCGCCTGGAAGTTCGCCAACTGCACGACGGAACCAGCTTGCCTGGAACTTTGACCGCCAAGACGGACCAACTCACCGATCAGCAGCGAGTCGAACTGCAGACCTACTACCTGGCATCGATCGACGAGGAATATCAGCAGCAGCTCAAGGCTCTACAAACAGCCCGCGAAGAGCGCAGCAAGATCGTCGATCCGATCGGCGAGATCATGGTGATGCGGGAAATGCCCACGCCGCGGCAGACTTACTTCCTCACCCGTGGTGCTTACGACGCCCCGGCCGATCCAGTTTCGCCCAAGACGCCTGCGGCGCTTCCTCCCTTCCCGAAGAATGCCCCTCGTAATCGCCTCGGCCTCGCTCAATGGCTGATCGATCCCTCGCATCCGCTCACTTCGCGAGTGTTGGTCAACCGTTACTGGCAGATCTGTTTCGGCAAGGGCTTGGTCCGCACGCCCGAAGACTTTGGCAGCCAGGGCGAACCGCCCACGCACCCACGACTGCTCGATTACCTGGCCCAAGAACTGATCGATTCTGGCTGGGATCTCAAGGCGTTGATCCGCACGATCGTCACGTCCTCAACCTATCGTCAAAGCAGCATCGCCTCGGCGGAGTTGGTCGCCCGAGACCCAGACAATCGTCTACTGGCCCACGGCCCACGCTATCGCCTGCCGGCAGAAATGATTCGCGACAACGCCCTCGCGGTGAGTGGGCTACTGGTCAGGAAGACCGGCGGAGAGCCGGTTAAGCCGTACGAGGTGGCCGTCTCCTTCAAGCCGGTCAAACGCGACGAAGGCGAAGGACTCTATCGCCGCAGCCTTTACACCTTCTGGAAGCGAACCGCTCCCGCGCCGGTAATGATGTCGCTCGATGCGTCACGACGCGACGTCTGCACCGTGCGTCGCGAGCGAACCAGCTCGCCCCTTCAGGCACTCGTGCTCCTGAACGATCCACAGTTGATCGAAGCGGCCCGTGTCTTGGGTGAGAAAATGCTCGTCGTCCATGGCGACGATGTCGAAGCGATGGCCCAAGCGATGTTCTTGAAGCTGACCAGTCGCAGGGCGGAACCAGCCGAAACGGCAATTCTCGTCCAGCTCTTTAAAGAACAACTAAGACAGTTTAAGGCGGCACCCGAGGAAGCCAAGAAGTTCCTGGCGATTGGCGACTCCCCCTACAACTCAGAACTCGACGAAGCCCGCCTGGCAGCTGCCGGCACACTGGCCAACGCCTTGATGAACTATGACGAGTGCGTCACCAAACGGTAAACGCCAACCAACTTGTTACCCCGCTCTTCAGCACTAAGGCATTTTGGATATGACAACGCCCCGCTGCACAGGCAATGAACCGACCCTGGGTCTCGGCCGACGAAGCTTCCTGCAACGTTTCGGCATGGGCGTGGGAGCAATGGCGCTGAGCGACTTGCTCGCTGGCGAATCCCAGGCGGCTCCGACGACCGCGGCCGAAAACGGGGCTGGCGGCATCTTGGGCAACCCGCACTTCGCCCCGAAAGCAAAGCGAATCATCTATCTATTCCAGAGCGGCGGTCCCTCACAGATCGATCTGTTCGACCACAAACCGGTTTTGACCAAGAAGAACGGCGAACAGCTCCCGCCCGAGGTTCGCGGTATGCAGCGACTCACGGCGATGAGCGCCAATCAGTCGAGCTTTCCGCTTGTCGCTTCGCCCTTCGACTTCAAGCAACATGGCCAAAGCGGGGCTTGGATGAGCAACCTGCTGCCGGCAACGTCGCTCGTGGCGGACGATCTTTGCATCATCAAGTCGATGCACACCGAGGCCATCAACCATGGGCCGGGTGTCACCATGATGCAAACTGGCTCGCAATTTCCTGGCCGCCCCAGTATGGGGGCCTGGGTCGACTACGGTCTCGGCACCGTCAACCAGAACCTGCCGGCGTTTGTCGTCCTGGTAACCAAGAACAAAGGGGGACAGCCGCTACTAGCACGCCTTTGGGGTAACGGTTTTCTGCCAACGCGGCACCAAGGTGTTCGTTTTCGTTCCGGCAAAGACCCGGTGCTCTATCTGAGCAATCCCGACGGCGTCGATGCCAAGAGTCGACGCATGATGCTCGATCGACTTGGTGAGCTGCATCAACTTCAACTCGAACGAACCGGCGACGCCGCGGTCGAAGCCCGTATTCAACAGTACGAGCTGGCGTTCCGCATGCAGTCTTCAATTCCAGAAGTGGCCAACACGGCCGACGAACCAGAGCACGTCTTCCGCGAGTATGGCAGCGATTCACGCAACCCGGGAACCTATGCCGCCAACTGTTTGCTGGCCCGCCGACTTGCCGAACGAGGCGTGCGATTCATACAGCTCTACCATCAAGGCTGGGACCACCATGGCCTACTTCCCAAGGGCATTCGCACCCAATGTCGGGAAACGGATCAGGCGACCGCCGCTTTGATCAATGACCTGAAACGGCGTGGTCTGCTGGAAGATACGCTCGTCGTCTGGGGCGGTGAGTTCGGCCGCACCAACTATTCCCAAGGCAAGGTCTACCAGGGCCGCTTTGGCCGCGACCATCACCCGCGCTGTTTCACGATGTGGATGGCAGGCGGAGGCGTGAAGGCCGGCACCAGCTACGGCGAGACCGACCCCTACTCTTACAACGTGGCGGACAAACCGGTCCACGTGCACGACCTGCAGGCGACTGTCATGCACCAGCTCGGCATCGACCATGAACGGCTCACCTATCGCCACCAGGGACGTGATTTCCGACTGACGGACATCCACGGAAACGTCGTCCACGACATTTTGTCCTAAGAGAGGCGGCGGTCGCACGATCCCAATGCCCTCCCTTGCCGGCACGACCCCACTGACCGGACCACTCCGCGGGCGTTTTCCTCGCGGTTTTGGGCCGGAAATTGGCCCCATTTGGCCAAGAAAATTTGACCGTGCCAGAGCCCGTAATTAGAATCGGGGTACGTATTTATTGCCCTTTGCCGCGCCGCTCAGGTTAGTTTTGGGATGTCGCAGCAGCGATTGATTGAGCCGTTCTCAAGAACGAAAGCCCCAACATTCGCCATCGGGCAACGACCCGTCGCGATGGCGATCGTAGCGTAGGGCAAACACGTCAACCGTTCGTTAAGACCGCGGAACGAGCCCTTCCCGGAACAGGACTCACCGCAAACTCGAAGAGGCAGGACTACCAATGGCCGTCGAAAAGAAACTGCAAGGACTCCACATTGTCCTGATCCTGTTTATCATCCTGGCGATCGCGATGACCGTGACGACAGTGCTCGCCTACAAGAAATATGAAGAAACCCTGATCGCCAAGAAAACCTCTGATCAGGCAGCGGCCGCAGCAAAGAAAGAGCAAGATCGCCTCAAGAAAGTCGTACTCGACATCAAGACGATCGGTGGCTGGGACGAGAGCAACTCCGTACCCGATATTCTCAAACAATGGGCAGCCGACAAGGTGACCTTCGCCAGCACCTACGGAAAGACCACGATGGAGGTCTATCCACAGATGCTTCAACTTCAGATTGACAAGTATCGCGAGGTCCAAGACAAGCTCGCCCAAGAACTCGACAAGGTGGCCAGCCTGGAGAAGGACCTCGACACGCTCAAAGACGAGAAAGAAGCCGTCAACGAGGAGCACCGCAAGAGTGCGGCCGAGCTCGCTTCAAAGCTCTCCGAACGAGAAGGTGATCTCGCCAAGGTTCGTGAGGATCGTACCACCGATCAAGATAAGAATGACAAGAAATTCGGCGACGCCGCGCGTGCCCATACAGCTGCCCTCACTGAGGAAAAAGACAAGCATCGCGGCTCGCTACGATCTCTCGCTCGCACCAGCGAGCAATTGGAAGATACGCAGAAAGAGCTAAAGACGGTCCTCAAACACGTGCTCGATCCCACCACGCCCGATGCAAGATCATCGAAGCCAGTGCCACCGTGGGTCTCGTCTACGTCGCATTCCCGGCCCGCAACCGATATCCAGAATCGCCGCGTCGCGCGGAAGTTCGGC
>CAYLRE010000102.1:0-14494 GCA_964385715.1 uncultured Planctomycetaceae bacterium | reverse complement strand
AGTTTTAGTACCGAACCGCGCCGCTTGTAGCCCCAAAAGCGATCGAACAACTCGTCCAAGGGCTGATCCGTTCGGCCACCGGCATTCGTTGACGAATCGTGCGCGGGGGCCCAGCCACCTTGGCGAACGCCGCTAGCATCGTCCGGCAAGGGCTCGATCGAATCGATGGCCTCTTCGTCACCACCGTCGTCGGTCCACAGATCCGAATCCGAATCTCCGGTCTCGTACGTCTCTTCTTCCAGGTCATCGAAGTCCGGAATGACAAACCGAGCATTGCAATGGGGACAGCTACCTGGCTTCCCCTGCAAACTCGATGGCCCGTTGAGCTTGTGTCCATTCGGGCAAAGAAAAACGATCTGGTCTTCGATCTGGCCGTTCAAATTCGGACTCGAAGCGTCCGGTCGCGTTTCCGGCACACGAAAAGAAGAACCGCATTTGGGACACCGCCCCGTCTGTCCGACCTTATCGTCAGGACAGGTCACGCGATGACCTTGTGGACAATTTAGCTTGATAACCATTGGTATTCTTCGCCCAACGAGTAAGCCATTTCTGACCCGACGAGTGTCTGACCGATGTGCCCGACCGTTCCAATCACAGCATGCGAAAGGAAAATCGCAGCTGCAAACCAACGCTCCACTGATTTCATCGTAATCAACGACCAGTGATGCGACAATGACCACAGGACAATTCCAAGGCCGACATAAACGCAAAAGTCGGCCACTGTAGCGGCGCTGCTTGACGAAACCCCGCCTTTGCGACACGATGGCTGCGTGATTTACAGTACTTCTCCGTCCCATTCGCCCGCGTCCGGCTGTTGATACTGATGTCGATTCTTGTTGTCTGCCGTGGGTGCCACAAACGATTCAAAGTCAGCGATAAGTTCGCCGGCAAGAAAGGGACATGCCCGAACTGCAAAGAGCCGATCACGGTTCCCGGCGCTGACGAAGAAGTCACGATTCACACTCCCGAACACTCGGAGGGCGGCGCCCGTGGCAAGGACGGCGAACTGGTTCTCAAGCCGGTTTCCCGAGAAGACCACGCTCTGTCGGGCCAAGAAATCGGAATCATCGCTGCGGTCGCCGTGGGCGTGTTCGTCGTGGCCCTTCTTTTACGATTCATGTCGGAAGGCGCTCAGTCGGTCGTTGGTTCCATTGGAACTGTTGTGCTGGCGCCGCCGCTGGTGCTGGGTGCCTACCGTTTCTTGCGAAACGACGAACTCGAGGCATACTCCGGCCAGGCGCAGTGGACACGGGTGGCCATCTGCTCGGTCGTGTATGCAGGCACCTGGGGACTGTATGCCCTCTTACCGACGGAATATACGTCCGAGACACACTGGTGGGTTATCCTGGCGCCGCTATTCTTGGCGATCGGAATCACCGCCTCGTACGCCTGCTTCGACCTGGAACCGCTAAACGCGTTCTTCCATTACGCCTGCTATATCGCCGTCACGCTGCTACTCGCGATCACGATGGGAATGCAGATCATCACGCCGCCGGAAACTGAAACCCCGCCTGCCCCGAACAGCCAACAGCTCGACCAATTTGGGTTCCCCACCAATTCCCCATAGTGGTCGTGGGATGCAACACGCCCCTCGCCGAAAGCAACACGCGCATCGATGTCCTCGATTCATGAGATCCCAGAAGTCGCCGGCCTCGATGGCAACGTTGGCTCGATCCGCATTCCGCCGGAAATCGATGTCCCAATGACCCGCCGCGTACGGGCATTGGTCGACACCCGCGAGTTTCGTCGGCTCTCTGAAATCAGCCAACTAGGACTGGTGGCGCTCGTCTACCCTGCCGCTAATCATACGCGATTCGAACACTCGCTCGGCGTTTACCGCTTAGCGCTTTGCTACTTACGACGCCTGGCAAGCGATCCTCGCTTCACCGATGTGGTCAAAAAAGAGGATGGCGAGTTGCTGCTTGTCGCGGCGCTGCTGCATGACCTGGGACACTGGCCATTTTGCCATCCCATCGAAGACATCCAGCTACCTAGCGTTCCCCGCCACGAACTCTTCGCCAACAGCTTTCTTTTGGAGAGCGAAATTGCCGACGTGATTCGCGACGACTGGGAAATCAATCCTCGCGATGTCGTCTCGCTCCTGTCTGAGAAGCCGCGTGATCGTGCCCACCGCATCCTCAGCACGATGCTCTCCGGGCCTGTCGACATCGATAAGATGGACTACCTGCGGCGCGACAGCCTGCACGCCGGTGTGCCATATGGCAACAACTTCGACCAGAACCGCTTGATCGGCAGCCTTTGTTTGAACGAGAAGGGAGACGGCCTGGCACTCACCCAGAAAGGCAAGACTGCTGCCGAGATGATGGTCTTCGCTCGCTATGTGATGTTCAGTGAAGTTTACTGGCATCACAGCGTGCGTGGCGCGACCGCCATGTTACAACGAGCCTTCTGTCAAATCTGTGGTTCGCTCGATCTCGACACGCTGTTCCGCACCAGTGAAAGCGGAATGATCACCGAACTTCTCAGCACCGCCGGTGACTCTGGTGCCGGGGAACTGCTCTCGGGGCTGTTCGGCCCTTCGCGTCGGCTCTACAAACGCCTGGCAGAATACAGCATCTTCCACGACCGCGACATCTACACCCGCCTGGCCCGCAAACCATATCCCTACTTGATCGCCTGTGCCGAACGCTTCGCCGACTTGGCGAGTCCACACCTGGGCCGTCGCATTTCCCCTCACGAAGTGTTGTTCGACGCCCCGCCGGTGTCGCGAGAAGTGGAATTCAACGTCGAAGTGCATGACACCAAAACCGACTGTTATCGACGGCTCGGCGACGTCTCGCCTGTCGTGCGCGCCCTGGCAGAGCGACAGTTTGACGACTACGTCAAACGCGTCCGTATCTTTGCCCATCCGAGCATCGTGGAAGATCTTCGCGAGATGAGCGACCTGAATCGCATCGTCAGTGACGCGATCGACGCTGTCGATTAGCACACCGAACTCCTACCAGATGCTGGCCGGATCCTGCTGATAGTAATCCGACAGCACCTGATACAGGCGCTCGTGCTGTTGCTTCATTTTCTTACCACGCAAGAAGAAACACTCCGTCGCCACGGCAAAAAATTCCGCTTCGTCCTGCGCTCCGTAGTGGTCGAGCAGCGTTCGGCGGCCCGCGTCGGCATCTTCATTGAGCTGCTGAAATTCCTCCGTCATCACCTGCCGCCAGGCATCGTACTGTTGGCGAGTTTGCAGTTGCGGTACCCCATCGGCACTCCGATCGTAGGTGTCCAACTGATGCGAGAATTCGTGGATCGCCAGGTTGTCCCCGTCGTCATCGCGAATGTTATCGACGAGCTTGTTCCAGGCCAGGATCACTGGACCGTCGGACCATGACTCACCATCGCGCCAACCAACCGGCTCCGGCTCAGAAAGTGGAAACGCCGACTTCATTGCCATGTACGGATCGGGATAAACGAGGATCGTGTCGAGCTTGTGATAAGCATCAACGGTCGAACGAAGCACCAGCAGACAGGCGTAGGCCGCGATCACGACCTGCATCTCGTCGTTGATCTCAAGCCCGTCGCAACCTTCCCAGTTACGCTCGGCAATGAAGATTCGAATATCATCCCGCAATTTCTTTTGATCGGCCGGAGCTAGCCGATCGTAGAACGGCATACCCAGTTGCAAGAAACGAAGCCACTCGGCAGGAAATTCTCCCTGCGTCAGGCGTCGGCGGCGACGTTTTCTTAACCAGGAGAAGAGCATGTCGTAGCAAGAAGGCTAGAAAGAACAACGGGAACAGACGCATCGCAGGCCCCATGGCCCTGTGCCCATTAAGTTCCCCAGTCGCGGGCGTAGCGAAAATCTCGATCGACCGTACGACGCGACAACTTGGCGATGATAGGCATGCGGCGTTTGTAATGATTACGTCGAACCATTTCTGCCACTCGCTCGACAAAATCTTCGTCAAATCCCGCCCGAACCAGCTCCGACGTTCGCCAGCGCTGATCCACCAGCAAGAGCAGCAAGCTATCAACCTCGGGATAGGAGAATCCCAACTCGTCCTCGTCGGTTTGCCCAATCCACAGATCTCCGGTCGGAGGTTTGGCAAGAACCGCCTCGGGCACCTCCAGATGAGCGGCCAGCTCACGTAACTGCGTTTTGTAGACATCGCCAATCGGATTGATGGCCGACGCCATATCGCCAAACTGTGTTCCGTACCCGAGCAGTAACTCACTCTTGTTACTCGTCCCCAGCACCAGCGCACCAAACGCGGCACTCTGATCGTACAGCACCGTCATCCGCTCACGGGCACACTTGTTCGCCCGCCGCAATCGCGAAGCGTCCGGAAACTGGGAGAAATAGGCATCCACCTGATCGGTAATCGGAACATCGACCGTCTGCACGCCCAGCCGCTCGACAACCTCGGCGCTATCGCGCCGCGTTTCCTCACTCGAGGTCTTGTACGGCATTGTCACGGCCAGCACGTTCTCGGGCCCCAGGGCCTTGGCCGCCAAATAAACCACGACCGTGGAATCGATTCCGCCAGAGAGCCCCAGCACGGCGCGGCTGAAGCCCGCGCGCTGAATCTCTTGCTGAATGAATCCGCAAAGAATGCGTTCCACCAGGGGGCAGTTGATCGCCAATAGATCGTCGTCGAGTCGCATCTTCGTTTCCAAGAGTTGCCGCCGTTCCTAGCCTTGTAACCGTTCCCGAGCCTTATGGCCGTTCTCTAGCTCTGATATCGCTCGCGTTTGATGCGGTCGAGTTCTTCAATCGTCAACAGCAGCTGTTCGTCCCGGCCCAAGGGCGTCGCCAGACGTTCGCGTCGCAAGTCGGCCGGATCGACCGAGACCATGGTCAACGACTCGTCGAGCAAGGGACCCTCGCCCTTCGTCTTGCCGTCGGGACCGACCGCAATGCTCCCGCCCCAGAAGCAAAGGCCATCTTCGTAACCGACGCGATTGACCATCACCACCAAACAACCAATCAGTTGGGCATAGCTCCGACAGAGCCGCCAATAGGTTTCGGCGGTTTCGATTTGATCTCCAGACACGCCCCGCGTCGGCGAGTTTGCGACGCAGATCAACATGTCGACTTGTTCGGCCTGCATGATTGCGGCCGCCGAGAGATGCCAAAAATCCTCACAGATCAGAAGCCCCACCCGTCCAAACCGCTCGGTGTCGAAGGCCCGAATCCGATCGCCTGAAGCGAAGTATCGACTCTCGTCGAACAGGCCGTAGGTGGGAAGGTAAACCTTGCGATGAACATGATGCACGCGACCATTTTCGCTGTAGAACGCCGCGTTGTAGAAGCGATGCTCGGCCGACTCCTCCACGAACCCAGCAACCACGGAGGTTGTCTTGCCGGCAGCGGCCAACTGCTCAATCGCCTCGGCGTCGCGAGCGATGGCCACATCTGGCACCATGTCGCGCAAGAAATAGCCAGTCAGGGACAACTCCGGAAAGATAATCAAATCGGCCCCCTGATCGCGAGCCGATTCAACCTTCGTCAGATGGTCCTGTAAATTTTCCGCCTGAACGCCGAGCCGCGGATTGGTCTGCGCCAAGGCGATCCGGAGAGTTCCGGCATTTTCGCCAGCAACCTCATTAGCTTCTGCCAAAGGGCCCGTTTCACCCGGCATTATGTTCTCAGTGGCAATGGCCATTCGGATTTTCTCACGATAAGGCAGGAGCCAATCGACACGATTCCCATACGACTGGCTCAAGAAACGGTAGGCATTCGCTTGCCATTAAACGGCGAACGCGTAGACATTACAACTACCTAGTATAGCTAAACGGGCGATCGCCTTCTAAGGTGGCCACTCTCCTGCCACGCCGGCACATTGCACCTCTTGCGACAACTGGCCTGACAACCTGGGTACCCCCAGCTCGCCAACCGATTACCATAAAACGACAGATGCACGCCCCCCTGGCTCCTTCTTCGATTGCCCCTCTTCAGATTCCATGGACACGTTTGAACCTGCCCCCGACTGCTGGTACCTGACCGGAGCAACCGCTGCCGGCAAGACGGCCGCTAGCCTGGAACTGGCCGAACGCTTGGGCGCGGAGATCATTTCCCTCGATTCGATGGCCGTTTACCTGGAAATGGAAATCGGCACCGCGAAGCCGGAACCAGCCGCTCGCGAGCGCGTGCCGCATCACCTCGTCGATCTCGTCGCGCCGGACGAAGAATTCAGCATCTCGCAATATCTTGAAGCGGCCCACGCGGCCATTGCCGACATCAAGTCTCGAGGGCGGGAAGTGTTATTCGTCGGCGGCACGGCACTATATCTCAAGGCGCTACTCCGCGGACTGTGGGAAGGCCCCGACGCTGATCCCGCTTTGCGAGCAGCGTTAGAAGCAGAGGCGGCGGAACTGGGCAGCCCGGCGCTACACGAGCGAATGACGCAAATCGATCCCGAATCAGGTCAGCGAATTCACCCCAACGACACGCGGCGTATCGTGCGTGCTCTCGAGGTCTTCGAGAAGACAGGCCAAACGATCAGCAGTTTCCAGAGCCACTTCAACCGAGGACGAGACGCCGAACAATGTCGAGTGTTCGTGCTCGACTGGCCACGTGATGTGCTGCATGACCGCATCAACAAGCGTGTCGACGCGATGTTCGCCGCGGGACTCGTTGAGGAAGTGCAGGGTCTGCTCGACCGCTACGAGCGGCTGAGTACCACAGCGGCGCAGGCGGTTGGTTACCGTGACGTCCTAGAACACCTCGCTGGCGAGAGAGATCTTGCCGAGACAATCGAGGTCACCAAGGCCCACACCCGACAATTCGCACGGCGTCAACTTATCTGGTTCCGTGGACTTTCCGAGTGCCGCTGGATATCCGTGGCTGATCGCCCAGAGCCGGCCGAAATAGCAGCCGAAATCCTCACCGCAGGGCAGTAATCGGCCGCTTCTAGCTTCCCTCTCCGGGGCTCCGCCGACGCGTCGAAATGGGCCCCTGCCATCTTTGATCAGGCCGCCGCAGCGTCTAAAATGCTTGGTTTGCCTTTTCCTGCAATTTCCCGCCTACTTCATCCCGCCGCTTCGAGGAGTTTCACTTTGTTACGTACACATACCTGCGGGGAACTCCGTAGCGAGCATGTTGGAGAAGAAGTCACGCTCAGCGGTTGGGCCGACACCTATCGCGACCACGGCGAAGGCCTGTTGTTCATCGATCTACGAGATCGCTACGGACACACCCAGATCGTTGTCAGCCCCGACAGCAGCGAAGCAGCCAAGGCGGCGGCTCGCCAAGTCCGCTCGGAATTTGTCATCTCCGTCACCGGCAAGGTCGCACCTCGCCCCGAAGGCACCGTCAATCCAAAACTTGACACCGGCGAAGTCGAAGTTCGCGTCAGCGACCTGACAATCTTTAATGCCAGTGAGAACCCGCCCTTCCAGCCGAGTTCGGTAGACCTGCCCGGCGAGGACCTACGACTTAAGTACCGCTATCTCGATCTGCGTCGCAAAGAGATGCAGAAGACGATGCTACTGCGAAGCAAGATCGTCAAAGGGATGCGTGACCACTTTGAAGAGCACGGATTCATCGACGTCGAGACCCCGGTCCTCGGCCGCAGCACCCCTGAAGGTGCTCGCGATTACCTCGTGCCGAGCCGCGTGCATCCTGGTCAATTCTTCGCGCTGCCGCAGTCGCCGCAACTCTACAAGCAGATCTTGATGATCGCCGGCTATGACCGCTACGTACAGGTTGCACGCTGCTTCCGCGACGAAGACCTTCGCGCTGATCGTCAGCCCGAGTTCACCCAACTCGATATGGAAATGGCGTTCGTCGAGATGGACGACGTAATCGGGATGATCGACATGCTGACCGCCAAGTTGGCGAAAGAGATTCTGGGCATTGAAGTTTCGTTGCCGCTGCCGCGGATGACGTACGACGAAGCGATGGAGCGATTCGGTCACGACGCCCCGGACTTGCGTTTCGGTATGGAACTTGTTGACATCACCGACCTGGCAGGCAAAACCGACTTCCGCGTCTTCCGTGGCGTAGCCGATAGTGGCGGGCACGTTCGTGGCTTCAACGCCAAGGGCGCGAAGGATCAGTACTCCCGAAAGGGCATCGACGAACTGACTGCTTACATCCAACAAGACTTCGGTGCCAAGGGACTCGCCTGGTTCAAGGTCGAAGACGATGGCACCCTCGCTTCGCCGATTGCCAAGAACTTTGACGACGAACTGTTGGCCGCGATTCGCGATCGCATGGACGCCGAGCCTGGCGACTTCTTGTTGTTCGTTGCCGACAGCTGGGAAGTGACCTGCAAGGCCCTCAACGGCCTACGCGTTCGCCTCGGTGCGGAATTGAAACTCTACGACCCATCCGACATGAACTTCTCTTGGGTCGTTGAGTTCCCGATGTTCGACGTGGACGAAGAGACCGGCGAAACGACCGCCATGCATCACCCGTTCACAGCACCGCGACCGCAGGACATCGAATTGCTCGATACCGATCCGAGCAAGTGCCGGGCAATCGCCTACGACCTGGTAATCAACGGCTCCGAAGCCGGTGGCGGAACGATTCGAATTCACGACGGCGAGGTCCAGAAAAAGGTCTTTGGCCTGCTCGGCATCGACGATGAGACGGCCGCCGAGCGATTCGGATTCCTGCTTGACGCCCTCAAGTTCGGTGCTCCCCCGCACGGTGGCATCGCACTCGGAATCGATCGCTGGGTGATGCTATTCGGAAATCTCGATAACATCCGAGATTGCATCGCATTCCCCAAAACGCAGCGGGCCACAGACCTGATGACGCAGGCCCCCGGCGAGGTCGAAACGAAACAGCTGAAGGAGCTTTCGATCAAAATCAACCGGTAGTGCCGGGCGGTTTGACGCTGGCATTGACGCTCAAAGACAATTTTGGTGAAAATAACACGTTAGACGCAGCGAATAAGCGTTTCACGGAAGGAACGATCCTACATGAATCTCAAGAACAACATCGCCCTGGTCCTTGTGCTTGTCGTAGTCGTCACGGCAGGCTGTTCTGGCGAAACGACCGGAGCCCCGAAGACACCGTCTTCGTCGGCAACGAACAGTTCAAATCCTCCGGCCGAAAAGACTGCGGCCACTCCGCAAACTTCGGCCCCCGTGGCGGACAATTCGTCTCTTGCCCCAGAAGCCGTCGACGATTTGTCTCCCGAAGCCGAATCGACTTCCGCCGCAGCCAAGCCGGAAGTCGCCGAGAAGGCATCCAAGGAGCCTGAATCGCTGCCGATCGTACACCTCAGTGAGCAGCACAAAGCCACCTGCAAGGTACAAGTCGGCCAGCAGATGCCGGACTTGGAGTTAGTCGACACGAATGGCGAACCAAAGAAGCTTAGCGCCTTTTTGGGTGAGCGAGTCACGGTCGTTTGCTTCTGGGATGCCGAAAACCCCTTCTCCGCTTGGCAGCTTTCTGACCTAGGACCGGAAGTCGTCGAGCGATTCGCAGCCCAAGGCCTCAACGTAATTGCCATCAACCGCGGCCAATCCGCAGCAGACGCCCGCGCGGCCGCTGAAAAGGCAGGCGTCAAGTTTCCAATTCTCGTCGACGAGGACGGCAAGGCCTTCGACCAGGTTGCGACGGAGTACATTCCCCGCACATATCTGCTGGATGCGAGCGGCATGGTTCTCTGGCTCGACCTGGACTACTCCGACGAAACCCGTCGCCAGCTGAACCGAGCGATTCAGGTCGCCCTCGCGAATGCCGCGATTGTCCGCGATACGATTCGCCAGTAACGCGTCACCAGCGCGAACATCCACCACAAAAAGAAAACGAGGCCGCGGCGACAATTCGCCCGACCTCGTTTTTTTGTGAACGCGCGATGCAACGCGCTTCGCAATACAGAACGCTACAGTTGCTATCGCGATTTCTACTCGGCATCTCGCAGCTGGCGTGCCCGCTTCAGATCCTCTTCGTCGGCAACGCCATCGCCCGGCAACTTTCCGCTCTCAATCAATTCACCAAACGTTGGAGATTTCGCGTCCGCTGGATTGGACTGCACCTCGGCGGCCTTTTCCAGCGCATCGATGATCTTCGCTTGGTCCTTTTCGTTCTTCTTGATGAACTTGCTAATCGCCTTGCCGTAGTTATTGCGTACCCGCTTCTTGAGACCATCTTCGGGCGGGTTGTACTTCTTCATATTGACGTGGCAAAGCCAGCAACGCCCGGACACGCTGTCGTTGGCGACCGCCTTGTATTCACCTTCCGCGTACTTTTCATAAAAGGCATTCTTGTACTTCGTGCGGGCCTCAGCTGGTCGCCCTGCGGCGGCGAATACCAGAAGGACAGCGACGGTAATCGTCGCGCACGACAAGATTAACTTCTCCATGACAATCTCTCCAGAATGGTCGTCCTGCCCCGAGCGGGACAATGGTGGGAATGCCTGATCAAGAAACCTTCGGCAGGGACGTAAGGTGGGAATCACCGCTCGGTGGCCCTCATTTAACCGAGCCAATCTGCGAGGTGTCAATCAACGACCTGTTAGCCTGCGCAAAACTGGTCAACTGCAGTGCCGATTAACCACACTTGCACGGCGTCGTACCTCGACCGACAACACGAGACGCGGAAGCGTCAGAATCGACGAAAACGGCCCCCTTTCCTCCGCAAAACGGCCTGTTTTGCTGCGGTACCAGCTTGTTTTCACTGTGCGGCTGCGATACATTCGCGGTTCAATTCATGGAGATTCAATATGCAGCAAAACGACCGTAACGAACTTACGCTTCACGCCATCGTGCTCGGCATCATCCTCTCAGTGGTGATGGGTGCCGCCAACGTCTATCTCGGCATTCGCGTTGGAATGACCGTGTCCGCCTCGATTCCCGCCGCCGTCATCGCGACCGGCATTCTCCGCGGGGCCTTTCGACGCCGAAACGTTCTCGAAGTCAACATGGTTCAGACAGCTGCGTCGGCTGGTGAATCGATCGCGGCGGGAATCGTCTTTACGATACCGGCTCTGTTGATCGCGGGCGCGTGGGAGTCGTTTAGCGGAAGCTATCTAACCATTACGCTTGTCGGACTCGGCGGCGGAATGCTCGGAATCCTTTTCATGATTCCGATGCTACGCATCTTTGTGGTCGACAGTCCGGAGCTTACCTACCCCGAAGGAAAAGCGTGCGCGGAAGTGATTCGCGCGGGAGCCTCTGACGAGAATGTCGGAGCCGCCGAGGCTGGCCTTCGCATCGTTTTATCGGGACTCGGGATCGGTGCATTATTTGAAATGCTCGCTTCACTCTTCGGCGTCCTGGCGAAGAAGATTGTTTTTGCCAAAGTTGTCGGCACGCACGCCATTTATGCTGGCTGCGGCATGTCCCCGATGCTAATTGGCGTAGGTGTGATCGTCGGCCTGCCCATCGCAATTCAGGTGTTTCTTGGTGGTGCGGTTGGCTGGTTGGTAGCACTTCCATTACTTGAGGTAACGCCGGAGGTTCTTGAAAGTGCCTACGCGGGGCTCGATGAAGCGACCCGCTCAACGCTGACGCTTGACGCGGCTATCAAGAATCCACCGACGGCGATGGCAACGGACATTGCCGGAACACTGTGGTCCACCAAGGTTCGTTACCTAGGTGTCGGAGCCATGGTTGTCGGGGGTTTGATTTCCCTATGGCAAGTACGGCGTGGTCTGGCAGCCGCCGTCAAGGAGCTGTCGGGACAATTTCGCGTGAAGTCGACCCAATCAGATCGAGATGTCACCGAACGCGACATGCCTGGGGCTACGATCCTGGCACTTCTTGGCATCAGCGTCGTCGTGATTGCTGGACTTTACTACACCGTCCTGGCTCGCGACGTTCCCATCACCATACTAACGACTGTGATGATGATCATCATGGCGTTCTTCTTCACCGCGGTCGCCAGTTACATCGTCGGCCTAGTCGGCAACTCGAATAGCCCGGTTTCCGGCATGACCATCATGGCGCTGTTGAGCACCGGCGTGCTGATCTATCTACTTGACTACAGTGGCACCCAAGCCGTGATTGCAACGCTCGGCGTGGCGGGTGTCGTTTGTTGTGCCGCCTGCACATCGGGCGACGTCTGCAACGATCTGAAGACCGGCCATCTGGTCGGCGCCTCACCGCGCAGCCAGCAGATCATGCAGGTCATTGCGGTGGTGGTCGCCTGCCTGGTGCTGGCCCCGATCTTACAGACCTTGCACGACGGTAGCATTACAAAGAACGAGGAAGGAAAGGGAGGCATCGGCGTTGACCCCGATTTGCCCGCGCCTCAGGCGACCCTGATGGCAAGCATCACACAGACGCTGTTTCCGACCAAGGCCGAACAGTCCAAGGCGGACGCGACGCCGTTCGTATTCAAATGGGGAATGTTGTCTCCCGCTCGTTGGGGCGAGATCCCTCCCAAACCGAGAATGATGGGAATAGGAGCGACTTTCGGTTTCTTATTGCTCTTGATCAGCCTTCTAATTCAGAAAATCGGCTTTCAATATAAATTGCACGTCATGCAGATCGCTGTCGGGATCTACCTCCCATTCTACACCGTGGTCGCGCTTGTTCTTGGGGGAATCCTGGGTGTGCTGATCAATCGCCTTAATCGACCAGGACATGATGCCACAGGGCAGAGTGTGCTGGCGGCTTCCGGCCTCATCGCCGGTGAGGCAATCGTGGGTATCGCCGTGGCCATGTTCCACGCCTTGGACATCAAGATATCCGCCCCGGTTTCCACGACAATGCAGTACGGCTTGTCGATCGCATTCCTGCTTGCCGTCTGCTACTGGATCTACCAATCCTCCAAGTCGCGTGGTGTCACCGACGCGCCGGCATAAGCCCGCACCGACAGGCAAGCAATAATATTCAACGTGAGCGCGCGGGCCGGGTCACTGCACGCGAAAGAGAAGAATTACCGCCTGGCCGGTTCCGCCGGCAAGAGCGGAAGCTCGTCGGCGATGAAACCGATATCGCTCATGCCATCGGTCGCCCCGCCCACAGCAGGATTGTCCTCCCGTCGCAACCGGTAATCCTCCGCGCGGTGCACCGACGCGGCGTCCGCATTGCTCACCGGCTGCTGCCAAGCAACGCGGCGAAGCGAGCTGCCACCACTGGCCGGCCAGAAATCGCTCCACTGGCCCCACTCCATGCGAACCGCTTGGCTACCAAAGCCCGGATCGATCTGCCAAAAGACTTCGAATCCGTCAAAGCCATTGTTGTGCCCGCTCCACTGCAACGCACTTTGTAGCACCTTTTGGTCGTGCCAACTCTGCTGCGTGATCAACGGAACGCCGGCCGTCTTCACAATGCAGTCGACAAGATTCAGTTTCACCGACGGGAAGGAGCGAGAACCTTGACTGCCCTGCATGGCACATAGCCCGCGTCGTGCATTGAGTGTCACGTGCTCTAGATTCAGCCGCAGCTGTCCAGCAGGTGGGCCCGCCGTTTCGTACGTTGTGACCTTCACGAAAGGACCGTCGATCGCCAGCAGTCCGTTTCGCCAATGGCAGTTGACCGATCCGAGCGCGTCGCCGTCAAGAAAGACGGCTTCACCACGCACGACGCAGTCCTCCAGATCTACGGCAAGCTCGCTCTTCGCCTTTCCTTGCAATGCCGGAAAAGAACGGCGCAATGTCGGAGCAGCCACACGCAGCACTCGCGGTAGAGTCACGTTTTCGTCGTCGCCAGTCGCGTCTCGCCGCACCGTCAACGTGCAGCCAGTCAGCTCAATTCGCTCGGCCTCGACGGCTTCAATCAACCTCGGAACGGCCGCACCATTCTCGGAGGATCGCTCCACCCGCGGCACATCCAACTCAACATGCACATTGATCAACGTCAGCCGACCACTGACAACGCGAATCATCGCACCACCACCGGTTGCCAGGTCTTCGCTGCTGGGGCGAAAGCGGATGACCGGCGAATAACCCTCTCCGCCGCGAATCGTGATTTGTTTGCCGGAAAGAACCAGCGGATCCTCCGCCGCCACGGAGCGACCTTCGTATCGCAGCTCAATGGTGTCACTACGAGAAGCATTCTGAATTGCCGCGGCCAAGGTTCGGTAGTCGGCATCTGCCTGGGGACCAACCACCAATGCGGAAGCCACTTCTGTCCCATTCGTCCCACCGCCATCGGCAACCAGATCGGCAGCGTCGGATTCGTCATCAGTCGCTGCATCGGCCGCCGATTCGCCCGGCGTCTCGATGGCCGCATCCATTGAAACCTGGCCTGCTGCCGCTTCCTCGGGCGTCACTTCCCGAGCGTCCGCCAGCGGATCGTCTTCCAGCTTGGGAAGCGGCCCACCTGCATCCATCATCGCATCCGTACGAGAGGAAGCCGAACCACTTCCCCCTTCGCCGGATAAAGCCCGGTCGCCAGATAACGCCCCATCACCAGACAGGCCCGAGACCGCGCGCGGGACTGTTTCCATCTCGGGCAGCACAATCTCCGCCTGCAGACCATCTCTCACAAGGAGGAACGCGACGAATGCAATCAAGAGCGCCGCAGGCGCCGCCCAAGGAAGATTGCGAGCAATCCAGGATGGCTGGCGCGAAGCAGCCGGCTGCCACTCGTCGGCAACCGACGCGGAGAGTGGTAAGTCGAGCTGCCG
>CAYLRE010000101.1:0-14539 GCA_964385715.1 uncultured Planctomycetaceae bacterium | reverse complement strand
CGATCACGGCGCAATCCTTCGCGCCCGTTAGCGCAGCCAGTGGCGCTCGACACAGCCACAAGCACGACGAAGGTTCGCGCGTTTCCCCTCGCGGACGTCTTGCTGCGGCGCAACCGCCAATTCCGACGGCGCATCCACGCGCGTCGGTATGCCAGGCGGCACCGCTGGGGGAACCTGAAATGCAAAGCCCGTGCCAGCGGTGTCCGGATTCGCACACCTGACTCGCAACTCCTTAGTGGCACACGACTACGGCATTTTCGCGTGGATTGGGGGCTGTCCGATTCCGGACAGGTAAAGGGAGCCGAGCCGCTTGACGCGAAAATGAATTGTCCGGATCCGGACAGGGTGCTCGCTGGCGGACAGTTCTGCGGACATCCAAGAACGGCCCGCGGCGTCCTAACAATGGCAAAAACGCCGGAAAACCAACTGTTTTGTGAGCAGACGCATGGCCCGGAGCACCCCAACACCGCGACGGCACTCAACAACCTAGGACTGCTGCTTCAAGATCAAGAACGTTACCAGGAAGCCGAACAGGCGTACCTCCGGGCGGGCGCGATCGATGAGAAGGCGTATGGGCCAGAGAGTCACGTCATGGCCACCGACCTGAGCAACCTGGGAGGCCTGTACATTGACCAAGAACGTGATGCGGAAGCCGTACCGCTTTTGCAACGAGCGCTCGAACTGGCCGAGCAAGCGTTTGGCCCTGATCACCCGCTGGTGAGCAAGACGCTTAACAACTTAGCGTCGGCTTACGACCACTTGGACCGAAGAGAAGAGGCCGAGCAACTCTACGTTCGCTCGCTCAGCATCGACGAGCGAGTGTACGGCCAGGATCATCCTCAGGTCGCAATCGCGCTGAACAACCTTGCGACTTCGCTAACGATGCGAAGACTCTATCAGCACGCAGAACCACTCTTCCAGCGATCACTCGCGATCCGCGAAAAGGCACTCGGCCCGCATCACCCCGCCACGGCCGCGGCCGTGGAAAACCTGGCCTACCTATACCGGCTCAGCAACCGCCCCGACGCGGCAGCGGAAGTGGAACGACGGGCGGAGCAATTGCGCACGACGACTAGGGGTTAGTACGCCGGCTAGATTGGCCCAACGACAAGACAAGTCACCGCGTCTCGCAGTAGCAGTCGCGGCTGGGCACGCAAACACTTCGCCCTACCGCCACGTCATCCGGGCCGAAGATGTGCTGGGTCTTGTTGCACCAGCAGTGGTTATCGCACGCCTCGTCGATGTCGCTGGGGTCCATGTCACCAGTGACACACATCGCCTTGCTGCGCAAGTGCACGCAGGCCGGTTCGTTGATGACATTCAGTTCGTCTAGCGGTTGTTGATTGCTCATCCGTCGAACCCTCCCGTCGGTAGTCCGGCCGCTTTAAGAATCGCCCGGGTTACGGCCACTTCGGCCAACTGAACCTTGTACTCGTTGCCTGACAGCGGAGTCGCTCCGGCGACCGCGGCCCGTCCCGCCCTTTCGGCAACATCCGCATCGACCGCCTGGCCGATGAGAACCTTGGCCGCTGCCGTTGACACGATTGGCGTGGGGGCGACTTGCCCGAGCACGATCTTGGCCTCGCGAACGACGCCACCGTCGATGGTGAGCGAAGCGGCCGCCGCCGTGAGCGGGTCGTCCGGCCCCTCGCCGTGACGCACTTCGTAAGAAGCCGTCGTGGTCGGCACATCGGTGGGCAACAAGATCTGAGCCAGTAGCTGATTGGGCCGCAGGATCGTTTCCCGCTGCCGCTCATCAGTCGGCGTCTGATACAGATCCTCCAAGGCGATGACCTGCACGTAATCGCTTTCCGGGCCAACGAGCACCGCTTTGGCGTTCAAGGCGATCAGTGCCGGCGCGAGGCGAGAGGCACTGACGAACTTCGCCGGACCGGCGTTATCGAAAATGGCGTGGTAGCGGTTGTCACCCTTTTCCACCATCTGACCGTTGTCGGCCAAGAGGCCATGTCCCTCGCGGAAGTACCAGCAGCGCGGTCGCCGGCAGAGTTCTCCGCCGAGCGTACTTTGCGACTGGAACTGCTGACTGCGGGTTCCGCAGATCGCCTGATGCAGGGCCCGATAGTCGCCCAACAATTCATGCTCATGCAGTTCCGCTAGTCGAAGCGCGGTGCCCACGGCGATCACGTTTTCTGCCGGAATGTACTCCACATCGCGGAGTTCCTCCACTTCGCAGAGATTGACCACGCGGTCGGGCGCCATCACGTTGTTTTTCATGAGGCCGATCAGGTCCGTACCGCCACCCAAGAGGGCTGTCTTCTCCGGCTCTGGTGACAACAGCGAAAGCAGCTGCGACACGTTCTGCGGCTGTGCGTATTCAAAGTTCTTCATCGTTATGCCCTCCCTGCCTTCTTGAGTGCCTCGAGCACACGCTGCGGCGTGATCGGCAACACCGGCACGCGAACGCCGATGGCGTTGCAGACCGCGTTGGAGATGGCCGCGCCACCACTGATAACCGGTGGTTCGCCCAACCCGATAACGCCACGCTCACGCTGACTTTCCGGCTCGTAGATTTCGACCACGACCTCGCCCATGTCGCCCAATCGCGGTAGGCGATAGTTGGCCAGATTGGCGTTGACAAAGGCCCCCGTTGCCGGGTCCATCAGTCGCTGCTCGAACAGCGAGTAGGCGATGGCCATCGTGATTCCGCCGTGCATTTGACTTTCGGCCGTTTGCCGATTGAGCACCAGGCCCATGTCCTGCACGGCCACAACCTTCTTCATGCGAACCTGACCGGTCGCTGTGTCGACTTCGACGTGAGCCATTTGCACGCCGCCGACACCTTCGTCCGAGAGGTCGCTTTTCTGTCCACGCTTGAACGTGGCGGTTACTTCCAGCGGCCGCATACCGAGCAGGCTGCACGCCTCTTTCCAGCTGAGGCCCTGCGTGGGATCGCTCGTGACGTGAATGCGTCCTTCGCCGGCGACCAGCGAGTCGGCGTCGACGCCGAGCTTCTTGGCAACCAGGTCGCGAAGCTGCGCAAACGCGTCGAGGGCAGCCCGGCGATGCGATTCGGCGACAGCACCGACCGTCGTACTTCCGCCCGAGGCCCCGCTGAATGGGAACTTCGAGGTGCCGATGTTCGCCTTCACAGCATTGACCGGCAGGCCGAGCGTTTCGGCCAGAACCATCGCACAGACAGTTCGCGTACCAGTACCCAGATCTTGCGATCCGCAGTACGACTCGACGCCGCCATCGGGATGAATCTTGAGCAGGCAGCTCGACGTATTCGCCCCGCCGCCCCACATGTGAATCGCCATGCCGAGACCGTCGACGACGCTGCCGCGCCGCTGGCCCTTACCGTGGGCGTGCCACTTCGCGTGCCAGTCCATCAGTCCGGCGGCGATCTTCATCTCTTCGGCGTAAACCTCCGCCTTCTGCCGGCTGCTGATATTCTCCAGGTTGCGGACGAAGATGTCATAGCTGTTCGCACCCATCTTGGCCGCCAAATCATCGTAGGCGGTCTGCGACATGGCACACGCCTGTGGATGATTCGGTGCCCGCCAGGCACGCGACTGTCCGGCATTGGTGGTGATAAAGGTGCTGCGACGCCGCCAGTTAGGCGGTTCAAACACATACGGAATCCACTTGTCGGCCACGCCACCCCCGGTGATGCCTGCGGTTCCCCATTGCTCGGAATCCCAAACCTGCACGACCCCCTCGGCGTCCGCACCGAGTCGGCAGTTGAGATAGCCCGAGGGGCGATTGCCGGCGATCTTGAGTTCTTGATTCCGCTCCAACATGAATTTCACCGGGCGACCCGTCGCCTTGGCGATTTGTGCGGCCACGATGCCCCAGTAGTCGGGGGCAAACTTGCTGCCGAAGCCACCGCCGATGTGCTCGCAAAAGACATCGACGTCGTCCGCCGTGATGCCGAGTGCGGCCGCGAAGCCGTCGTCGCAGCCGGAAACGTTCTGCGTGGAGAGATAGGCCTGCAAGCGGCCGTCTTTCCAGTGAAGCGTCGTACCGTGTGGTTCCAGACAGCAATGCGTGATCGCATCGATACCGTAATAACCTTCGACGACATGTTTCGACTCGGCGAACAGCCGGTCAATCTCGTCGTTCTCAAATTTGTCTTCGTCCTCGACGTCGTCGTCCGGCTCCGCTTCTATCGAGATTCGCGGCCGACCATCTTTGGCTCGCTGGGCAGCGCGGGCCGCGTCGAGTTGTTCATCGGCCACAAAGGCGTCGAGTAGCTCGTACTCGACCTGTAGCTTGCTCACACCTTCAGCGGCGGCACCTTCGGTTTCGCCTGCCACCGCAACTAGCAACTCACCCTGCAGGTGCACTTCCGGTAGGATCGTCTCGCCGGCGTCGTTCTTCTTGGGCGACTTAATGACGTGCACGTGAACCACGCCAGGTGTCTGCTTAGCGGCACGCGTGTCGATCGACAGGATTCGACAGTGTGCGTGTGGGCAATCGAGTGCCTTAACGACGAGCATGTCGTCAAGGTTGATGTCGTACGTGTACTTGGCGGCTCCGGTCGATTTCTCGACGCCGTCGAGGCGACGCACTCGCTTCCCGAGCAGTCGCGTATCTTCTTTGGCCGGCCAGTTGTATTGAACGTTAGCCACGGCTGCCTCCTTTCACCAACGACAACACCGCCGGAATCATGTCGGCGTACGTGCCGCAGCGGCAAAGATTGCCGTTGAGCCCAGAGCGAATCTCCGCCTCAGTGGCATTCGGGTTCTTGTCGAGAAAGGCTCGCACCGCGACGACGAAGCCAGGCGTGCAAAAACCGCACTGTTGGGCATCGTGCTCGGAGAAGGCCTTGGGAATCGCCCCTGAGTTGCGAAGCGAAACGCTCTCGACCGTTTCGATCGTCTTACCGCGAACGGCAAGGGCCAGTGTCGTCGAGGCCATAACCGGGCGGCCGTCGATCAGCACGGTACTGGCACCGCTGGAACCATCGCCGCTGACTGGTTTCGCCCCGGTGAGGTCAAGCTGATAGCGGAGCACCTCTAAGAGCGTCGTGCGTGGCTCGACCTCGACCGAACGAGCTTCGCCGTTGACGTTGAGTGTGATGGTGGTCATGCCGCGGATGACTTCACCACCGGCATCGTCCGCTACCGCGTCGCCAGCGGAGGTCGCCAACACGGTTGCGGCAGCCGCCGCTCCACTCCCCTTTAAGAATCTTCGCCGCGTGAACCCGAATCGGTTCTCCGGCGAGGGTTGTTGTTCCTTCATCGGTCTGTTACCTCAACAGGGCACTTCAACAGGGTGCGCATGAACCTGATTGCTCGATCGAGCGTGGTTGGATCTGATGGGTTGATTATAGAGCCTCGCCAAGCGCCCACAAGCGATCGGTTCGTTAAGAAAGGCTCAGATTCGGGCAATTTGATTGGATTATCCTTTTAGGTGTGCTACCGTGCTTGGATATGCACGTTTGCGTCACGGAGTGCCGCACGACTTTGGCCAGCTACGGCGGCAACCATGCTTGGCGAACTGTTCGACCCGAATTCCGAGCTGACGGTATCGGAGGAAGTGCGTCCCCATTGGTCGCATCCGGGAGTTATCGTATTCGTCACGTTTCGCACCTACGACTCCATCCCGCGAGAGGTTCTTGATCGTTGGGAGAGGGAAAAGCACGACTGGATGGCCCGGCGCGGTTATCCAGTAGACCAACATTGGTCCGCGGTGCTGCAAAACATCGACGAACGAGAACAAGTTGCTTTCCACCAACAGTTCAATCGCTGCCGCGAAGATTACCTAGACAATGGCCGAGGTCGCTGTTTGCTTCGCCGGCCAGAGCTCGCCCGAATCGTAGCGGACGCCCTGCTTCATTTCGACAGAAGCCAATACGAGATGGGCGACTTCGTCATCATGCCCAACCACGTACACTTGCTTGCTGCCTTTGCAGATGCGGACGCCATGCGAAAGCAATTCACATCCTGGCTAAGATTCAGCGCCGCCAAGATCAATAAGAGAATTGGCGAACGGGGGCACTTCTGGCAACGGGAGCCGTTCGACCACCTCGTACGAAATCCGGATCAATATGACTACCTAAAAACCTACATTGCCGAGAACCCCATTAATGCCCAGCTGCGCAAGGGCGAGTACCTCTACCGCCCATACGCTGACTAGCGATAATGTGCTCCCTTGCGGACGACCAAAGTCGTGCGGAACGTGCGTGACGCAAACGGGAAACGCCAAAGTCGTGCGGCACTCCGTGACGCAAACGGGAAACGCCAAAGTCGTGCGGCACTCCGTGACGCAAACGGACTTCTCAGAGAATGCCGAGACACGCGACAGCGTGCCGCGTCGCGACAAAAAACCCTTCGACAGACACGACCCGCCCCTACTCTTCGCTCTTTCGTTCGCGAAGGCGGTTTTCCCCTTGGCAACAAGAACAGGGGCCGTGCTGGAACATTTGAATCGCGCAAATGTCGCACCAGTAGTCGAGCTCGTACTTGCCATCCTCACGAACCGCGTAGAGACGAACGACCTGAAGCAGCGGGGAGCCGGTGAACCGGCGGGCTAAGATTTCCACGGGGCGATCGCGAAGACGTTCGTCAAGGCGGAAGGCGCGACCACGCGTGTCCTCCACGATTGGATGAATCGTGCCGGCGTCCGACTCGAGTGCCAGCATCTGCTCGGCCGCATCCTTTGGCGTCTCAATGTTGTAGCGACGGGCGAGCGCTTCGTTGAGCCAGACTACACGACCACGGAGCGACACCGTGCGGTGCGGGGCGTCCTGCTTCGCTTTCACTTCGTCCGATTTGGTCGGCTCGATCTTCTTGGCCGGTGTTAGCTTGATTAGCGGAATCGACTTTCTCGCTGGCTCGATCTTCTTGGCCGGAGTTAGATTCAGCGCAGGCGTGGTCTTGTTATCCGCCTCACCCATCGTCGCCGGGCTCTTCTTCGCCGGAACACTTTCAATTTCGCCGAGGCGTGATTCCGGCGCCGGCTGCGCGGGAGTCAGCTTAGTCGCAGGCATCGACTTCTTATTGGGACCGGGCGTTGCGGGAGTGAGCTTAACCGCAGGCATCGTCTTATTGCTCGTAGACGACGCGACCGCCGGCGTCGCTGGCGTGAGCTTAACCAGAGGTGTCGACTTGGGAGACTTCTCGGTTGGCTCAACCTGGTCCGCTGCCGTTGTCTTCGCCTGTGTCGGACGAGCCAAATCTTCCGCCGGAACCGGCACAACTTCCTTGCCCGCGATCACCGGACGCGTGTCCTCATCGACGTTGTCCTTTGCCGGATTCGTATCAGCGGTCGCCGGCGTGCCAGATGCCTTGTCGCTCACCGGATCCTTGCGCAACAGCTCAATGAACGTCAGGCCGGCAATGACGATCAGGATCCAGACGATGATCGTACGCTTCAGCGAAGGCTGGGGCGCTCGTTCGTGAAAGGTGTCGTAGGGCGACATTTGAGTGTGGTTACCTCAAGTAATGGGGCTCCGAGCAGCGGTCGGTGGCTACCCTTAGCTTAGCTCATTCACGCTCGGCGTGTTCAAATTGGATTGCCACCTGCCCAATCTACGTAAGCGAATACGGGTTATTCGGCCGCCTGACCAACCACCACGATATCGACCGCCAATTCCTCGCTGGCATCGCCGCCCTTGGCCTGGCCGACGAGCTGCAGAATCTGCCACTCGTGATCCTCTTCTTCCCGCAGGCTGGGCCGTTCGTCCGCCTCGGCCGCCTGTTGCAAGCTGAAGATCGCAGGGTGATTGCTACCGGCCGCCTCGGAGGAGTGCTCTACCAACTTGTCCGCATCCGGCGCCTCGACCGTGCGATCGTGTTCGCAAGAAACGAGCATCAGGAAGTCGCGAGTGGGAGAGGTGCCTTCGTGGTTTCCATCGACTGGCTGCTGCCCGTAACGGAGCGTGTACCAACCTTTGGTAATCACCTGGTCGCGGAAGTCGGTTCCCTTTCGCTTAAATCGCACGAGACCAATCAACTGACCTGGCTTGAATGGATAGTTCACCTCGCTCGTAGCCTTGAAGTCGGCTGCAACTGGCCACTCTTTGGCGAGCCAGATTTGGCAGACGGTTCGTTTCTTGCCGCGGATAACCGTGACGCCAGAGCCGGCAATCGCTGCCACGATCTCCTCCGAAACATGTTCTGCCGACGGCCCTTCGTCGAGCTTCTCAACGCGATAATCGGCGGCCTGCACGGTGCCGGCGACGAATAAAAAAATGACAAGCAGCGGTGCGATCGTTGCCTTCGTGATGTCCATCGAATTCGACTCGTTTCTTCCTGAAGGTTGCTGGGCGTACTCGCGGGTGCCGCGACCTAACTCAATATAGTCACGTATCTGGGGGCAGACAATTCGCAGCCCTCATTCTCCGGTGAGTCGGCGGTAATCCTCCGGCGTATCGATATCCGCGAGCAACCCCACGTCTCGCACCCGAAGCTCGCAAACGTCATTCCGCTTGAGCAGCGCGTTCACACCTTCTTCATCCGATAGCCCGGACACCGCCGCGGCATGCTTCCATGGGAACAACACCGGATGAGCCCGTCGACCAGTGACGGTGGGAACAAGAATGGGCGCCGCCTCCGCTCCGTCGCTGCCTCCGTTCCCCATGACTTGTTCCTCGTGCAGCGTCAGCAGCTGGTCGATGACTGCAGGTGTTAAGCCCGGCAGGTCGGCTGGTGCCAGTAGCCAGGCGTCGCGGTCCGTTGGCTGGAACTTATCGCGCACGTAATCGAGTCCCAACGCGACCGACGCCTTCATGTCTGGCGGATCGACTTCGGCCACAACAACATGAGCGCCGACGGCCTTGGCCACAGTCTGCAACTCCGTGTCGTCCTTGCGTAGCACAACCACCACTTCCGACACCCGGCTCTGCCTCCATTGCGTGAGGACGTGTTCAAGGAGAGTGCCATCTTGCCACGGCAGCCGCAACTTCGGTCGCCCCATGCGACGGGAATGCCCTGCAGCCGGAACGATGGCGAAACTACGTACACGCTCGCTCATCACGACTCCTACTTGGCCAGTCTTACTCAGTAGGAACAGACACGCTCTGAGGCCTGGCTGGAACTTCTCCACCGCAGTTACGGTGCGCGATGAGCTCCGCCACGATGCTGACCGCGATTTCGGCCACGCTCTGCGATCCGATATCGATACCGACCGGAGCATGCACGGCGGCGAGCGCATCGGGCGACACCCCTTCGGCCAACAGGCCATCGAAGATCAGCCGGATCTTTCGACGGCTGCCGATCATCCCGACATAACGGGCACCGCGATCGGCCAAGTGGTAGAGGGCCTCCTGGTCGTGATTGTGACCGCGGGTGACGACCAGGCAGTACGTGTGCGGTGTGACTTCAATCTCTTGGAGCGATTCTCCAATCGGCCCGGAGATGCGCCGCTCGGCACGAGGAAAACGATCTTCACCGACGAGATCCTCGCGGTCATCGACCACCCAGACATCGAAGTCGAGATCGGCGGCCAAGTCCGCGACGCGACGGCCGACATGCCCGGCTCCAACGATCAACAGGCGGCAGCGAGGGAAGAACGGCATGTACGAGACGTTTCCAGCGACGTAAGGGCGTGGCCGACCTCCTAGTGACTTGAGGCCGGCAGCGACACTTTCGTCCGGCGCGTCTCCACTACCACGCGATTCGACCAGGCGCCCCTCGTGGTCGTAGAGCTGACATCGTGGCTCGAACGTGGCCGCCTCTACCGGTTCCTCTGTGTCCGTGGCCTCGGCGGCGAAGCGAATTGCCTCCGTGCCGCCGGCACCTTCTGTCTGCAGCTCGATGAGCCGGCGGAAGTAGGCAGGCACCTCGCCGGCGGGCAGTGGATCGATCAGCACGTGCATCCGCCCGCCACAGATCAGCCCGTCGTCCCAGCCGTAGTCGCTGTCGAGGTTGAATCGGGCGATCTCCGCCGTGCCCCGCTTGAGTGCGGCGAGCGCCTGACGTTTCACCTCTGCCTCGACACAACCGCCGCCAAGCGTGCCCGCCTGACTGGCATCCTCAAACACCAGCATCGTGGCCCCCGCCTTCTGCGGCGTGGAACCACGCGTTTCGATCAACCGGCAATAGGCCAGCGGCCTCCCTGAGGAAAGCGCATCGACAAGCGAATGGAGAACTTCGAGCATGATACTCTCACGTTCTGATCAACTTAACGCTCAAACACGTAGTCGATGCCGATCTTCTTGAGGTAGTCGAGACTGCGCTGAATGCCGTCCTCGACGTCGTGCAGCGGCTCGTACTCGATCTGATAGACTCCATCAAACGTCATGCGATCGAAGACCGGCTTGTAATCAAGGTCATCGTCGCCAATGGCCACCGCCACCCAACCGTCGCCCTTGGCGGTCCAGTCCTTCAGGTGGCAGTAGTTAATGCGGTCGTTGATCAGGTCGAGACGCAACGAAGCGTCGCCGTCGGCCAGCGGTTTAAGATTGCCCGGGTCGTAGTTGAATCCGACACGCGGTGGCAATTCAGCCAGCAGTCGCTTGATGCTTTCGATGTCGGTCGACACGGTGTGAATGTGCTTCGCGGAGTCGTTCTCGAGCATCTCGATCTTGCCGTGGGTTTCGATCGAGATCAGCATGCCAAGCTCTTCGCATAGTGCGTCGCTCTGACGGAAGGCGTCGAACATACGAGCCCAGATCTCCTCGGTCATCTCCGCAGCGGGCGTGAAGCCGGCGAACAGCCGCATGTGCGTGGCGCCGCACTTCTTAGCCGTGCGAATGCTGTTGAGCGTTTGCGCCAGCATCGCGTCGTGGGCGGCCGCGTCGGGCAGCGTATAGTCGTTTTCCACGCAACAGAACGGCGTGATGATGTCGTACTTCTCACCAAGGGCAACGAACTCGGCCACGTCGGCATCGGTCGGCTCTTCCGGCAAACGGCCCACCTGGCCTCCACCGATGCCGAATTCTAGGTACTTAAAGCCGAACTTCTTTGCGATCTGGAAATGCTCTTCCATCGGCATTTCGCGAAAGCCCCATTCACCGACACCTACGAGCATGATGACTTCTCCGTAACAACGTGAATCGATTTGTATTTACAAGAATCCCGCCGCTGATTGCGGCCGGGCTAAAGACATAGCGAGGTATCAATGTAACCCGAAGCGCAGGCGATGAGCAACTGAGTACCGGAAGGCGGAAAGTAGGGCGAGAGAAAAAAGAGACCATTGCCTCCTTCAAACGAGAAGGAAGGGAGCGGGAGGGCGAAGCTCCCGCTGAGCCAAGGTTGCGTCGCGTGTGGACAAAGTATCTCAACTCGCTCAGCGCTGGCTGACAAGCAGCCAGTGGCGCCTCAATTACTAACCCGAAACGTCAGTGAGGGACAGAACCAAACAGGCATGCACAACCTAAGAGCACGTCCGCCCATCCTACGCAATGATGTCGTGGATCACTTCGGCTTCTTTAACGCCGGTCAGCTTGCGATCGAGACCACCGTAGAAGTAGGTGAGCTTGTTATGATCGAGCCCCATTAGGTGCAAGATTGTGGCGTGCAGATCGCGAATGTGATGACGATCGACGACTGCTTCGCCGCCGAACTCATCGGTCTCGCCGTGCTGATAGCCAGGCTTCACGCCGCCACCTGCCATCCAGTACATGAAGCCCTTGGGATTGTGATCCCGACCGTTCTTCTTGTCCTGGCTGACGGGCTGCCGTCCGAATTCACCACCCCAAACGACCAGCGTCTCTTCGAGCAAACCGCGCTGTTTGAGATCGGTCAGCAGCGCATCGATTGGCTTATCGACTTCGCAGGTATGGATGTCGAGGTTCTCTTCCATCCCGTTGTGGGCGTCCCAGTTCTGCTGCTGGTGACCACCGCCGGAGTAAATCTGCACGTAGCGGGTACCGCGTTCGATCATGCGGCGGGCGATCAGGCATTGTCGGCCGAAGTGCGACGGGCCGATCGACAGCTTGTGCTTACCCTTGGGATCGAACAGGCCGTAGGCGTCGAGCGTCTTTTGCGTTTCGGTCGAAAGGTCCATCGCCTCGGGGGCGGTTCGCTGCAGCTGGAAGGCCAACTCATAGCTGGCAATGCGGGCCGGCAATTCCGAGTAGCCGGGCCGATCCGCCAGGTGATGGGCGTTGAGTGCGGAGAGCGTGTCGATGTGATCACGCTGCATGTCGCGGGTCATGCCGCTGCGGGGCGACAGGTTGCGAATTGGATCACCCTTGGAGTTGAAACAGGTGCCTTGGTAGACCGCCGGCATGTAACCGCTTCCCCAGTTGGGAGGACCGGAGACAGGACCGCCGCGCGGATCAAGCATGACGACGTAGCCAGGCAGGTCTTTGTTCTCGGTACCGAGACCGTAACCGAGCCAGGAACCGAGCGTGGGCGACCCTTGAATGAACTCGCCGCTGTTGATCTGCAAGAGAGCGGTACCGTGGGCGAAGGAGTCGCAATACAGACTCTTCACCAGGCAAAGCTCATCCATGTGCTTGGAGATGTGCGGAAAGGCGTCGGAGCACCACAGGCCTGATTCGCCGTGCTGCTTGAACTTTCGCTGCGAACCGAGCAGGCGTTTCTTCTTCTTCACGCCACGACGCGTTTCCAACTCAAGCTCCTGCCCGTCGCGCTTTTGCAGTTCCGGCTTGTAGTCGAAGGTATCCACCGACGAGGGGCCGCCGTACATGAACAGGAAGATGCAACGCTTCGCTTTGGGAGCAAAGTGCGGCATCTTCGGCGCCATGGGATCCTTGTATCCTTCGAGTGCCGGAGCGGGTTCGCCGTAGGCGTGCTTGGCGAAGAATCCATCTTCCGCCAGCATCGACGTTAAGGCGACTCCTCCGAATCCGGCTCCCAATTCCCAAGCGAACTGGCGACGATTACCGGTACAACGACGTTCGGCCCATTGCTTCGACATACTCGTTCCTCAAGGTCTCGCGATGTATCACCGAAGTGACAGCGATTATGTTGGAGCGTCGCTCACGCGACGCAGGCATTCTCTGGTTCCCTCGCTCACGCTTCGGGCTATGTCGGCCATCGGCATGAACACCAAATTATTATCGTTTAGTCGACGTAAAGAAATTCGTTCAAATTGAGCACCATGTTGCACATCGCAAGCAGGGCTCGGCGTTCCGGGGTCAATTCATCCGACGCATTCTTGGCCGGCGGCGTGAAATCGGCTTGCCACTGCTGTTCGCCTGCGTTGATGGCCAGCTTTGAAAAGCGAGCTTCACCACCCGTTCGCAGGGCAATGCGGCCGGTCTTTAGTGGATTCGCGTCGATGTGATCGATTAGCGGTTCCTCGGCGCCATCAATGTAGACCCGAATACGTCCGCCGTCGAGGCGAACACGCACGTGGTGGAATTGATTCGCCTTCACGTCGTACGGAACGTCGACGATCGGCGTGAAATCGTTATTGTGCTTGGCCAACCGCACGTAGCCGCCTCGGGCGTTCACGGCAACCTCATACCCGCGGAACGTATCGACGCCACGGCGAGGACTGGTCAATCGGCAGAGCAGCTCGGCGTCGTACTTGTCCGTCGGCATCAGATTGCATTCGATCTCGCCGTCGGAAACGATCGGATCGAGCCAGACCGCGTATTGGTAGCCGTTCGTCTTGGCGCCGTAGGTGCCGTCGCCGAAGGCGGTCCAATCGCCACCATAGTAGTGCCAGTCAGGAAGGCGAGCCAGCACATCTTCGCCGGTGACTTCGTAAGTGGCAGCGTCGACCGTACCGGACTTGTCGCTGACCTGCAGCTTCGAGAAGGTGAGCGCCGCTCCCCAAGTGCGGAAGCCTACGTGCCCGGCTCGCGCCAGCGGAGTTTCGTCGGTCGCCTCTAGAAGCGGTTTCTCCTGCCCGTCGAGATAGGCCCGCAGCGTGCCACCTTCGATCTCGATCTTGACGTCGTACCAACGTGAATCGGTCAACTTGGCAGGAACTGACGCAAGCGTGGTGACTTCGTCATCGTGGCGACGCAGCGCGGCGACGTTCTTTTGCAAGTCCAGGTAGAGTTCGTATCCGCTGAACAGTTCGCCATCCGCGTTGGCCCTAGCAATCACGCTCACGAAGTGTGAGTTACGTTTCGGATAGAGTCGTGCTTCGACCGTGCCGTCGGTGAACTTAACCGGATCCCACAGCGCGAAAGGCCCGCGTTCGTATTGAATCCAGTGGATCCCATCTCCGCGGCCAGGCCAGGAGCCCATATAGTAAGACCAGCCAACACGAGGACCATCGAGGAACTCGGTCGCCCGGGCCGTTTGCAAATAAGAACCATCGAGGGCAGACGGCAGGCGAGGCTCGATGGTGGGCATAATCGGCTGATTGCGATACGCCTCCAGCTGTCGAGCGAAGTAAGCCGACATTGCATCGACTTCGTCCTCGGTCGCTTCACGAGCAACGGCCAGACGGTAAGCGTGGCGAATCTGATCTTTCGTATCGGTGCCCGCTTCGCGCAGTAGCCGGTCAGCCAGAGCACCGCTTCGCTCCAGCAAGAATCCACTGTTAAGCAATTGCAGGGCCTGCGGAGCCACGGTCGTCGAAACCCGGCGAGCGACCGGCTTGTCGGTCGTGGGGAAGTCAAACGAGTCGAGCATCGGAATGCGGAGGCTGCGTTTCAGGTAGGCGTAAATGCTTCGTCGCGATCGCTCTTCATAGCTCGAAC
>CAYLRE010000100.1:0-14580 GCA_964385715.1 uncultured Planctomycetaceae bacterium | reverse complement strand
ATTTGTAGCGACCGTACTCGATCTTGAGCCAGGTCTTACGCATGGCCTCGGGCATGCCCTTGGGGTCAACTCGCCAACGGGCTGTGGAGGTGAGTGCGTCGGCAGCGGCAGCGGCGCTGTAAAGACGCCGGTTAACCACTTTGCCATTGCCGTCGATACCGCGGACATCGCCGCGGGTACTGCTTCGAGAGCCGCTGGGCAATTGCGGGAATCGCGCCGGGCCGCGGCCGGATCTGCCGTTGTCACGATCTCGATCGTCATTATCGTTCTCACGTCGGTTGGCGGCCTGGGCCTTGCCGATGGCTTGGGAGAACTCCCCGTTGGTGTCGATTAAGAACGGCCAGGGGATGGTGAGTTTGGCCTTCTTCTTAAGGACCGATAGGTACGTGGTAGCGTGTTTCTTGCTAAGACCGGAAAGGACAGCCACAAAGATGACCGGATCGTCGCGATACGATTGCACGGATCGGAGACGCTGCGCCCAAACTCTCGCGGTTTCCTTCTGCGAGAGAGTGGTCGTTGCTTCAACGATAACGATGGCCTTGTTGCCAACCGCTTCGGGGGTCAGCGCGGTGTCGAGGTTGATCCACTTCGACATGTCGGTCGGGAAGAGCGAAGCGGCATGGGGCGAGCTTTTCTCTATAAACGCCGTGGCTGGCGGGAGCGGGGTTATCTCAGGCTCCTTCGGCTTGGGCGGCTCCGTAGGTTGCTCCGGGGTGGTGTCAGGGGTTTCCGGTGGCGTTGAGGGTTCTGCCGGCTTCGGTTCCGGTACGAACTTGGGCAGTGCGAATTCCTCTTCGGTCAACTTCTTGACGTATTGTTGATCGGCCCAGCTCAGCTTCTTCAGTGGGACGCGTAGCGGTTTGCCGTCCTTTTTCTTGATGACGACGATCGTATTGTCACCGCTCGCATCGCTCTCGGTTTTCAAGAACGTCGCAGATTCGATCTTGAATTTGCCGTTGGCACTCGTCCAGGTGCGGGGCTCGGGTTCTTCCGAGTTGTCCTTCGCTGGCTCGCCAACCGGTTCCTCTGCGTCGGTCTTGTTCTGGCTAGCAACGTATGCCTGATCGGCCTCGCTCAGCTTGTCGAGCGGAACGCGGAGCTCCTTGCCATCCTTCTTGCGGATCACGGCGATCGTCTTGCCGTCGGAACCTTCTTCCGTCTTGACGAGGACGGCATCTTCGATCTTGAATTTGCCACCCGCGCTGGTCCAAGTGCGCGGCTCTGCGCCGACTGCGGACGCCGATGTCATCAAGAGTGCAAGAAGAAAGATCAAACTACGCATGGATAGGGAACCCCTCACTGGAACGTCGTAACCGTATGCCCCGCCGGTCGACGTCGAAGGTCCCTAGGCGAGAATCGGCTTCTCGCCCGCGAAACCTGGCGACGACAAAACTGCCACGCGATCGGCGTCAATTCTCGATTATCGGTCTGCTCAAAATCGCGGTCAATAGCTTTGCCGTCGGGTTTGCCGCAATGTCCTTGTTTTGTAGGGCGAAAGTCAGGTCGGATTCGACAGAAAATCGGCGGTTGACCACGCCGCTCGAGCGCGTCGAGTGGTCCGTTACCGTCCGTGGCGCATCAGTTGCAGTCTCTCGGCAAATTTCCGATATTGGTTGGACGAGGTTTTTCTGGAGTTTTCTCACAGCTCTCCGATGCGCAGCACTTGCGGTTTCACCGATCTGCCAGTGGTGACTTGGACGATAGTGACATAGAGCAGCGGAGATGCATGTCACCGCGCGTGCTTGAAATGCGATACCAGTTTGATTCTAGCGGGGCATTGGAGTGGGGTAATTGAGCGATGGCTGACGAATTCGATCCATATCAACAGTGGCTAAATATCTCTTCTGAGGATCAGCCTCCGAATCACTATCAGCTGCTGGGGCTGGCTCTCTATGAAGCCGATGTGGCGATCGTTGAAGAGGCCGCCGATCAGCGGATGGAGCATGTCCGGACCTTCCAGCTGGGCCAGCACATGCAGGCCTCGCAAGATATCTTGAGCGAGCTGGCCGCCGCGAAACTCTGCCTCTGCAATCCCGATCGCAAGGCGAAGTACGACGAACAATTGCGGACTGGTAACGACGCGGCCTTGGCTGGAATCGAGATCGAGAGTGCTAAGTCTACCGCCGGCAATGTCAGTGACGCTGACCCCGATGGCTATTTCGAAAGTCTCGATGATGCCAGCTCCGACGGTACGAGCTCCGACGAGCTAGCCTTTGCCAGTGTCGGTTCTGACACCGCGTCAGCCAATGCGCCAGGGGCCGCCTTCGACATTTCGGCCGGTGGCGGCGGCGGTGCGGAACGTCCGCGTGGAGAGAGACCGGCCGCTGCGAGTGGCGGACTGCTGCGAAATAAGATCTTTATTCAAGCGGTCATGGTCGTGACCGGTGGTCTGGGGGCAGTCGGGCTGGCATTCGCATTCGGTATCTTCGACGGTGACGACGTTCCCGTTTTACCGGACGAACCGGAGACTTCGATTGTGGAGGACTCCGACGATCCGAGTGGCGATCTTCCCAAGATCGTTAAGGAACAGCCTAAAGACGATTCAACGACTCCCGATCCGGACAATCCCTTTGCCGACTTCGACAAGGATGACGACGCGGATCACACGGACGTTGATATCCGGACCGTCGACGACAAAGACAATCCGGTTGCGGGCGAAGACGATCCGGTCGTGGATGAAGTGGATCCCTTCGCTAATGAGGATGAGGTGAAAGACGACGCGGACGAGACGCCTGTCGCCGGAGGCAACAAAACCGACGTTCGTGTTGATAAGGTGGTGCCCGAGAATCCGTTTGAAGCTGTTGATGAAGAGGAAGACGACAGCGACACGGCAAAGACCACTCCGGCTCCCAAGCAGGACCGCACTCCTAAGGAGGATAAGAAACCGGTTGAGGACAATCCCTTCGATGAGGTGGAGTCGGACAGCCCCTTTGATGAAGTCGATTCCGACAAGAAGGAATCCGAAACGAATAAAGACGCCGAAAAGAAGAAGGACGCCGAAAAGAAGGACAAAGTTAAGGAAGACAATCCCTTCGAAGAAACCGACGGAGATGACACCGAAGAAGAGAATCCTTTCGGTTAGACCGTCGCGCCACCCTGCCCTCTTAATCCTGTCCCCCAAGTCAGTCACTTCCATGGACGAACAAACTGCCGCCGCCTTGCGGGAACATCTCGTCGAGAGCAATTTCAAGCAGGTGCTGGACGGTTACCAAGCGGCCATCAAAGGGGGCGAAAAGAACCCGGTCGTGTTCTTGCTCGACTGCGAGGACCCGATCGGAGGCGAGATTGCCCGCGCGTGGGAAGGTGACGAGGCGGTCGACGAGGCGATTCTTGACGCCCAGCATGAACAGCCCTCGGGCGATGCGGCGAGTGAAGAGGGTAGTTCCCAAGAGTCAACCGAGACGCGGACCACTATTTTGGTGCGGGCGTTTCCCTTTGCCGACTGTCGCGAAGAGATCCCCGAGGTATTTCCTTACCTGGCCGAGTCGTTTCAAGAGGAACCAGCGGCCGGGAACTTCTTGGTCATCGTAGTAGCGGCCGAAGGGGCGGCGACTTTCACCGCACCGGTGGAATAAGCTCGCGGATTCCTTGGGTGCCACTGGTAGCTTGCTACCAGTGCGTCTTGAATTTCAAGCCCGGGCGTTGCTCTTTCTACGTCGCTTCAGGCCAGCCAAGCCCAGTCCCAACAGTGCCAGCCCCGCCATGGCGTAGGTCGAGGGCTCTGGCACCGCGGGGCCGCCACCAACGACGACCAGATCGAACGGCACCAGCGGTTGTCCCGATCCTCGACTCACCTGGTTTGTGCCCAACAGATCGAATAAATCCACGACGTTCATGCCGGTTCCAAACACGTTGCCAATACTGGCCGGACTGGTAAGCGGAGGCAGTCCGGCTTCGGCCAGGGTGTGCACCTCCGAAGTGAATGTGCCGCCTAGCACCGGGGTGTGGTCGCCAGCGAAGAATGCGTTGTCCGCGTTCTGCAGCGTGTAGGCGACAATCGAACTGCCGTCGGGATCGACGAACACTTCGCCCGTGTCCGAGTTGTAAACGAGATCCGGAATCTCTGGCGTGTTGTCAGGTAGCACCACCTCGCCCGTGATGTTGAGTGTTAGTGTCTGCTGCGAGTCGAGCGCGTCGGTGAAATTGAATTCGTAACTGGCGCTGAAGGAGCCCAGTTCCGTGGTGTGGAAGAGCGAGTTGAACGCCTGGGAGTCGCCACCCTGAAGTGCGTCCATGACAAAGTCGGTTGTCAGTAGATGCGTGTCGCCCGAGGCCGATTCGCTGTCGAAGATTAGTTGGGCTGTCGTGGGGCTCGATTCCAGATTGGCGATTTCAAAGCCGAGCGGGGTCGCCGCCTGGTGAGCGACGAGCGTGCCGTAATCCAGATTCAACACGTTGGTATCGCTTCCCGTTGAGAAGGAGGCGTTGGACAACGTCTGGTTGATTCCCATGCCGGCCAGATAGTGGTGCTCGATCTCTGCCGCGTGCAGCGAACGACCATAGACGGCAACTTCGTCGAGCAGGCCGTTGTTTGGCTGTAGTGTGCCGTGAGCGCGACCGCCAATGCCAAACGGATTCGACGTTGCGTTGGCTCCCTGGCTGCCGGAAACGGTGGACACGAATGCCCCATCGACGAAAAAGTTGGCGTCGTTGTCAGTGTCGAAGACGACGGCATAATGGTGCCATTCGTCTGCTGCAACGGAGCCGGCGGGAGAATAGTAGTCTTGAACTCCCAGTGTCGTGAACACCAGTCGAGAGCCGTTGAATCCAAAGTTGTAGCCCTGATCCGGACCGTGCGTGGAGACAAACGTCTTAAATGGATGGCCGCCCGTAAGCGACTCCGGCTTGGCCCAAACTTCGATCGTGAAATCGTTGTAGAGGTTGAGGCTCGGTTGCACGCCGACGTCGATTAGGCCGCTGGTGCCGTCGAAGTCGAATGCCGTGTTGGGATCACCAGCGAGTGCACCCGCTTCTCCGAACGTGACTCCGCCGTTGGCCGTGCCGTGCAGGCTGTTGCCGGAGGAATCGATCACCGTGGGGCTGACGGCATCGCCAAGTCGCCAGTAACCGAGCGGGTTGTCAGCCAGGATCGTGCTTTGGTAGTCGGCGTACGTCGGCGTGGCGGCTGCCGAAAACGCGACCAAAACGGCCACGGCCGACCATCGTAGCGGTCGCCGGCTCTTGTTGCTCTTTCTTCGCTTCAGGCCAATGAATCCCAGCCCGGCCAGGGCCAGTCCTGCCATGGCATAGGTCGAAGGTTCCGGAACGGCACAGTCGTGCGAGATTCGCAGGATGCGGTCGGCACCGAACTCAGAGACGTACATGGCACCATCGGGGCCAAACTCGATGTCGCGGGTGTGATTGAAGCCGGTTCCGACCAAGGTGGAATTGCCACCGGAATCAATTCGCCACAGGTTGCCGGTTTGACCGAAGGCGTACAGGTCGGTGCCCCAAAACCCGCCGATGCCGAATGTCATGCCGGAATTGAGGATTTCTGGTGAATCCGTCGGCACGCTCGCGAAAGCACCATCTAGTAGGGCACCGGCCGAATCGTATTTTCGAACCGTACCGTTCGGGCCGCGGGTGAAGATGTTGTCGGCCGCATCGATGGCCAGATCGAAGGGACGATCGCTGACTGCAGGCAAGCCAAACAGCACACCCGGAGTTCCTCCAGTGCTCGCCAGAACGGAACGGTTGCTCGGCTGCAGATTGGAGATCAGCATTCGGCCGGTGCCATCGAATAGCATGTCGGCTGGGTTGCCGATGGCGGAGGAGCTGAACAGCAAGTCGACGGATTCGTCGGGTCGGACGGCATAGATTCTTCCGCCACTTAGGACGCTACCGACCATCACGGTACCAGCGACTCCCGAGACGTTGCCAGTCGGATCATACAGTACCGCGTCGGGATCGTAGATGGCGACATCGCCGTACTCGGTGACCGATCCGCCGCCGGGGGAAATTTTGTGGATCTTGGCCGCTTCGTTGCCACCGCCCGAGCCGCTGTTGTCACGGCCGGTAAACATGGTTCCGTCTGGGGTAATCGTAATGCTGATCGGATCGGTGACGTTGGCGTAAACCTGAACGTTGGCACCGGTGAAGGTCGGCAGAGCGAGGGCATCCCTAGCGGCCGTGATTGTGAGGGCGGTGATTGCCAAGAGGCAGGTCACGATCCGCCCGCCAAACGTGGCCGAGTGTTGCTGCTTGGCTCGTCGCTTTCGTCGACGCAGGCCAACGAACCCCAGCCCGACCAAGGCCAATCCGGCCATGGCATAGGTCGATGGTTCCGGCACGGCACAGTCGTGCGAGATTCGCAGCACGCGGTCGCCGGCGAATTCCGAGACGTACAGGGCTCCGTCCGGGCCGAAGCGAAGGTCGCGCACGCCGTTGAAGCCGCTTCCCACCTGCGTGGTATTGCCGAGAGAATCGATTCGCCACAGGTCGCCGTTCTCGCCAGCGGCGTAGAGATCGGTACCGAAGAATCCGCCCGTGCCAAATTCCAGGCCATTGGGTCCGGGGTCTCCGGTCGAAGGCAGCAATGACGCGAACGTTCCGTTGAGCAATGTGCCCGTCGAGTCGTGTTGGCGGATCGTTCCGTTGGTGCCTCGCGTGTAAATGCGATCGCTGCTGTCGACTGCTAAGTCCACCGGCCGATCGCCGCTAGTCGGCAATCCAAACAAGTGCGTGGGAGTCGCCCCCGTCGATTCCAGTATCCGTCGATCGCTGGAGTCGAGGTTGGCGACCAACAATCGGCCCGTGCTGTCGAACAGCATCTCATTGGGGTTGCCGAGCGCGGAGGTCGTGAACAGCGAGACGATCGACTCGTCAGGCCGGACGGCGTAGATTCGCCCACCAGCGGTGTCGCTACCGACCAGGACCGAGCCGGCCACACCGGAGATGTCGCCGGTTGGATCGTACAACACGGTGTCGGGGTCGGGGATGCCGGAGACTCCATATTCGCTAACCGACCCGCCACCGGGAGTGATGCGATGGATCTTGACCGAATCGTTATACAAGCCGCCGGAACCGAGGTTGTCTCGCCCAACGAACAGAGTTCCGTCGGGTGCGAAGGTGAGCCGGATCGGATCGGTGACGTTGGCGTAAACCTCGACATTGGCACCCGTGAAGGTGGGGAGAGCGAGGGCATCGCTAGTCGTTGCAAGTGACAGAGCCGCAACCATGGCGACGCACGCGACGGCCTTCATCGTTTGATTTCGGGTGCTGCGTTGTTTGCGTCGACACAGGCCAATCAAGCCTAGTCCGGCCAGGGCCAGGCCAGCCATAGCGTAAGTGGAGGGTTCCGGCACGGCAGGAGAGCCCGAGGACATCGTGACGATTCGCAGTGCATCGCTGCTCGGTCGGGTAACGAGGTCGAAGACGACCGTTCGTTGGTCAGGAGAAAGGGTGATGGTGTCTTCGCCGGTTAACGCTCGCTCGTCGAAGCCGGTTGGATAGAGTGTGCCAGGGGCGCCGAGAAAGTCGCTGTTGCTAAGCATGGTGTACCGGCCGTAGATCACGCCCAGGATGTCCTGGTCGAAGGAAACGGAACCGACCGTGTTAATGTCTCCACTTGCGACGCCGACCGGGTCGAAGTGCACGTAGTAGCTGTCGACGGCCGTGCCGGCGGGGATTTGCAATGGCGAATGCTGGGCGTGTCCGACGCTGCTACCCGGCAAAGAGTGATTGACGTTGAGCGGGTTTGCCAGCAGGAAGTTCTGTTGCTCGGCGAATACCAAGGCTTCGGTGTCGCTCGTTGTTTGATCAAGTCGCACGTCGGCAGGAGGAGAGACGACAACCGCCGCGCCAAAGGTGTTGATGATGGCGGCGTCCGCACCAGGGACGAGAATGGTGAAGGAGAGCAGCAAGGTCATGGCGACAGCCGAGGCCCGGAGTCGAGCGCGTTTTCGTTTTCGCCGCCAGCTGGCCACTCCAAGCCCGACGAGTGCGAGTCCTGCCATGGCGTAGGCGGAGGGTTCAGGCACGGCATCGGCCACCAGCAGGTAGACATCGGGATAGCGAGCGTCGCCACCGATGTCGCGGAAGGAAAACTCAAAGTCGTAGATGCCGGCGGCATTGAAGATGGAATTGTGCGTGCCTGATTCGTCAAAGATGCTGATCGAGCCACCGTTGTTTCCGCGGACGACGTCGGGGGTTGTCGCAGCGTCACCGTAGATCACCGCTTGAGGGCCGATCGGATCGCCGACGACACCGTTGCGATCGAGGGCCACGGCAAGCTGGCTTTGGTCCGGTGCTGTGACCGTGAGGACGAAGTGGTCGTCGACTTCCGGCGTGTCGTAACCGAGTAGAAATTCACCCGGGCGTGACGGGACGGTCATCTGCAAATCGGGGTATCGATTCCAGGCGATCCATTCCGTTTGGGCGGGATTAATGAACAGGGAGACTGTTTGCACGTCGTACTCGCCCTGGCCTGGTGATCCGAAATGCGTGGCGGGTGCGACGAGCGTGGCGGTGATGGTCGCGGTTGCCACCGGCGCCGCCGACGCAAGGCAGAACGTGATCGCGACGGTGCAAAGGAACCGCTGCCGCCAGCGCAAGCTTGATCGACGCAGGTTGTCATGTGCCGCTAATGTGCCGTGGGAGAGGGTTCGCATCGGATGCTTTCTCTTGTTTCATGAGGGTCAGGTTGACGTACTGCTTCGCGAACAGTCGGCTCGCTCTACCGGCGAGACAATCGTCGCGTAGCGATAAAAGGCAAATGGCGCGCCGGTGCCTCGTCGAATAAGAGCCGACCGATCACAACTCGTTATCCGCCAACGAATAAGAAAATCTCAGGCGACTCGAACGCCTGTCCGATATCGGACACCCCTTGGTCGCGGGGCGGAGTCGATGTCCGGATCCGGACAGTTGGTCGCCCTCGATGTTCGGTTTCGGACGCCGATTGAACCCGGCTTTCGGGCCCCGTTTCTGCCCTCAAATTCGAGTCGAATTGGAGTGCCGGCTGGCTTCTCTTCGGCGGCAAAATCGGCCTCCCCGCGGCTGGCTTACGGAGCTTCTAGAGGCCCTCAAAATCCGCCTCGCAAGTCAGCTGCTGAACACCACTTACGACGAGCCATTTCGGCCCCTGGTGCGTTGTCGATTTTGGCTTACGCGGGTATATTGGACGCTTCACAACCACGTGAAAACACTCCCCTGGTCGACTCCTTTTTTTACCTACCCTGAGTTGACCGTTTTGCCGCGAGAAAGCGGCTTTGAAAGGACTGATCCTTGGCTACGGATTCCAACGATCCTCTTCCCGAAGAGCCCGAAGATTCGGGCGACGGAAACGGAACAGGCGACGGCACGCCCCCGGGCAACATCATTAGTTTGCCCATCGAAGAAGAGCTGAAGAACAGCTATCTGACGTACGCGATGAGCGTGATCGTCAGTCGAGCGTTGCCCGACGTGCGCGATGGTTTGAAGCCGTCTCAGCGGCGCATTCTGGTCGCCATGAACGACTTGAGCCTGACGCCTGGTGCGTCTCGGGTGAAGTGCGCGAAGATCTCTGGTGACACCAGCGGTAACTACCATCCGCATGGTGAAAGTGTGATCTATCCGACGCTCGTTCGCATGGCCCAAGAGTGGAACATGCGTCATGTGCTGGTCGACAAGCAGGGTAACTTCGGTTCGATTGCCGGGCTGCCGCCGGCCGCTATGCGATATACCGAAGCGCGCATGTCGGCGACCGCGGCGTTGATGCTCGATGACTTGAAGCTCGACACGGTTGACTTCGTTTCGACGTACGACGAGCGTCGCACGGAACCGACGGTGCTGCCGGCCAAGTTCCCGAATCTGCTGGTCAATGGCTCGAACGGTATCGCGGTCGGAATGGCGACTTCGATTCCACCACACAACTTGGGTGAAGTGTGTGATTCGGTCGTGCGAATCATCGACGATCCCGATGTGTCGGTCGACGAGTTGATGGAGATCTGCCCTGGTCCCGACTTCCCGACCGGCGGCGTGATCTGTGGGCGCAGCGGTATTCGCCGTGGCTACCACACGGGTCGCGGTACCATCGTGGTTCGTGCCCGGGCTGAGATCGAGCCCTTCGGCAAGAATCGCGAGCGGATCGTGATTCGCGAGATTCCCTTCCAGCAGGCCCGCGATCGCATCGAAGAACGGATCGCGGCGCTCGCCAACGAAGGCAAGATCAAGGATATTTCAAATACCCGCAACGAGAGCGATCTGCACGAGCCGGTGCGATTGATCGTGGAGCTGAAGAAGGGCGCCGACGCCGAGGTCGTGCTCAATCAGCTCTATCAGTTCTCGCCTTTGCAGGACACCTTCTCACTGATCTTCTTGGCCTTGGTCGATGGCAAGCCGCGGCTGCTGTCGTTCAAGAACATGCTGACTGAGTTCTTGCGGCATCGCGTCACGGTGATTCGCCGTCGTACGCAGTTCTTGCTGGCCAAGGCTCGCTCGCGTAAGCACACCGTCGAAGGTCTGCTGCTGGCACACGCCAATATCGACGAAGTGATTCGCGTGATTCGCTCCTCCAAGACGCAGGCGGAAGCGAAAGAGCGCTTGATGAAGATCGAGTGCCCCTCGCCGCTGTTGGCGCGGGCACTTGGGGATCGTGGATTTGCCGCCTTCGAAGAAGAGCGCGGCGCTGCCGAGGCGTACACGCTCACCCCCGTCCAGGCAGACGCGATCTTGCGAATGACGCTTGGTCAGTTGGTCAACCTGGAGCAGGAGAAGCTCGGCGACGAGTTCAATAAGCTGCTCGACGAGATGGCCGAGTACACGCGAATTCTCTCCGACGAGAAGAACATCCTGGCGATCATTCGCGAAGACCTGCTCGAGCTGAAGAGGAAGCATGCCGATGCCCGTCGCACTGAAATTAGTGGCGAAGAACTCGGTTCGATCGACCTAGAGGACTTGATTACCGAAGAGGCGATGGTCGTTTCGATCAGCCACAACGGTTACATCAAGCGAACCCCTACCAGTACCTATCGCGCGCAACGTCGTGGTGGCAAGGGTATCAAGGGAGCTCGCAGCGAAGATGAGGATCCGATCGAGCACCTGTTCGTGGCCAGCACGCACGCGTATCTGTTGTTCTTTACGAACACCGGCCGCGTGTTGTGGCAAAAGGTCTATGACATTCCTCAGCTTAGCCGCGAAAGCCGTGGGCGAGCCATCGTTAACTTGCTCAATCTGGCCGAAGGCGAAACGATCGCCGACTGCCGGGCCGTGCGAGACTTCGATCAGCCGGGTCACTTCCTTACCATGGCCACCCGCAACGGCCTGGTGAAGAAGACGCCGCTGGAAGCCTACAGTCGCCCGCGAGCCAACGGCATTATCGCCATCAAGCTTCGCGAAGGAGACGAGTTGGTCGACGTGGTGATTACCAAGCCAGGTGACGAACTCGTGCTTGCGACGTCGACTGGTATGGCGATTCGCTTCAACGAAGCGGATGCCCGTCCGATGGGCCGCAACTCGAGTGGTGTTAAGGGTATCGATCTGGCCAACGGCGACAGTCTGGTCGGTATGGTTGTGGCCGAACCGGAAGCGACGCTCCTGACCGCTTGTGCGAACGGTTACGGTAAGCGAACGCTCTTTGGCGGTAGCGACGCGGAAGATGGCGACGGCGACGCGACCAGCTCGTCGAGCCGTTATCGCACGCAGCGTCGCGGCGGTAAGGGGCTTCGTGATATCAAGACCACCGACCGCAACGGTCCGGTGATTGGCATCGCTCGGGTTACCGACGAAGACGAGGTCTTCATGATGACGCGCCGCGGCAAGTTGCAGCGAGTGGCGGCGGCGGATATCAGCACTATCGGTCGTAACACGCAGGGTGTGCGCATCATGTCACTCGACGATGACGACCAATTGGCCGCGATCGTTCGCGTTCCGAAGGAAGAAAACGGAGATGCGGCGGCCGAAGGTGAAGTTGGTTCGACCGGCGGTACACCGGTTGCCGATGGAGCAGCTCCCGCTTCGAACGAATCGTCCCCTTCGGATGAGTTGCAAGGCGACACGGAAACCGGCGGTGACGCTCCTTCGCAAGATGAAGGCGAAGGCGACAGCAAGTCGTAGTATCCCGTTAATGGTGCATCGCTAGCGGGCATGAATCGCGAGTGCGATTCTAGCGATGCGCCGGGTGATGTTTCGCGCCCCTACTTCTTCATTTGATATGGCACGACGCGCACTGATTATCGGAATCACTGGCCAGGACGGCTCTTATCTCGCCGAGCTTTTGCTCGACAAGGGATACGAGGTGCATGGTACCTCTCGGCATTCGAGCACCGATCATTTTGAGCGGCTCGCGTCGATCCGTGATCGGGTGCGATTGCACCAAATCGATTTGCTCGATGAGCTTTCGATCATTCGGCTTCTCGACGACGTTCGTCCCCAGGAAATCTATAACCTGGCCGCGCAGTCATTCGTGCCGATGAGTTGGTCGCAGCCGGTACTGACTGGCGAATTTACGGCTCTCGGCGTGACACGCGTATTGGAAGCGATACGCCAGGTCGATCCGACCATTCGCTTCTATCAGGCCAGCAGCAGCGAAATGTTCGGAAGAGCTCAGCAGGAGCCCCAGGACGAACAGACGCCACAGCGGCCGCACAGCCCCTATGGCGCGGCGAAAGCCTATGGTCACGCCATCACGGTGGCCTATCGGGAAAGATACGGGTTGTTCGCATGCAGCGGTATCCTGTTTAATCACGAGTCGCCGCGTCGCGGTAAGGACTTTGTGACGCGGAGAATTACCCACGCGGTGGCGCGAATTCAGCACGGTTTGCAGCAGACGCTGCGGCTTGGTGATTTGGAGGCGCGACGCGATTGGGGATTCGCCGGAGATTACGTGCAGGCAATGTGGATGATGCTGTCCGCGGAACGGCCGAACGACTATGTCGTTGCTTCGGGAGTAAAGCACTCAGTTCGAGACCTGGTTCGCCTGGCGTTCGGGCATGTTGGTCTTGATTGGGAGCAATATGTTGAAAGCGATGCATCGCTATTGCGTCCGGCCGACGTCAATACACTTTGTGGAAACGCGAGCAAGATTAAGGATGAACTGGGCTGGCAACCAGCCGTCGATTTTGAAGGCCTCGTCCGTATGATGGTCGACGCCGATATGGTTTTGGTCGAGCAGGAAATGGCTGCCGCCAAATAGGTACAGGATGTTCCCATTAATTATGCCGCCGGTCACTTCGACCGCTGGCAAGCAAAGGTCGACCTCATGAAGATCGCCGTTATTGGTACCGGATACGTTGGACTCGTTACTGGCACCTGCTTTGCCGACAGTGGAAACGACGTGACCTGCGTCGACATCGATCAAGAAAAGATCGATCGACTGCAGAACGGAGATGTGCCGATCTACGAGCCGGGGTTGTCCGAGTTGATCTCGCGGAACACGCAAGCCCGACGTTTGCACTTCACGACCGACCTGGCTGCCGCGGTGGAACCTGCCGACCTGGTTTATTTGGCGGTCGGAACGCCGAGTGCCGATGACGGATCGGCCGATCTGTCGGCCCTGTGGGCGGTGACCGAGGCAATCGCCCCGCACATTCGTGAAGACGCCATCGTGGTGGTGAAGAGCACGGTGCCGGTCGGAACGAACGCCGGGGTCTACTCTCGCTTGAATGAAGCGACTGGGCGCGTTTGTGATGTGGCCAGCAATCCGGAGTTCCTTAAGGAAGGTGCCGCGATTGACGACTGCACCAAGCCGGATCGGGTTGTCGTTGGAGTTCGTCGTCCGGAAGTTGCTGGTGTGTTGCGACAGCTGTTCGCTCCGTTCTTGCGTACGGAGAAGCCGTTCTTGGTGATGTCGCCGGAAAGCGCGGAGATGACCAAGTACGTGGCGAACGCCCTGCTCTCTACCAAGATCAGCTTCATCAACGAGATGGCGACCCTCTGTGCCAAGATGGATGCCAACGTCGATGACGTGCGTCGCGGCATCGGTCACGACAGTCGCATCGGCTTCGCCTTCTTGTTCCCTGGCGTTGGCTATGGCGGAAGTTGCTTCCCGAAGGACGTGCGAGCCTTGTCCGCTTTGGCGGAGAAACACGGCATCGAGCCGCGAATCATGCGGGCGGTCGACGAGGTCAATAACCAGCAGAAGAACGTGTTGCCTTCGCTGCTCTTGAAGTACTTTGGTGGCGATCTGTCTGGCAAGAAGGTTGCCATTTGGGGGCTGGCTTTTAAGCCGCGAACGGACGACATTCGCGAAGCCCCTGCGCTGACGATGATCGATCAACTGTTGGCGGCGGGAGCGTCCGTCGTGGTTCACGATCCCGAGGCGATGGACAACGTGAAAGCGATCTACGGCGACAAGATCGAATACGCTGATAATCCGATGAACGCGCTGCAGGGCGTCGACGCGATGGCGCTGATGACCGAGTGGGGCGAATTCCGTTCGCCGAACTTCCTGGCCATGGCGAACTTGATGAAGGCCCCAGTCGTGTTCGATGGTCGCAACATCTTCGACACCGAAGCGATGAAAGAGGCCGGCTTTACCTACTACTCGATCGGCAGGCCGGTCGTGAAACAAGGCTAGCGCAGTCGCTTTGCGGAACCAGTATTGTCGTGAAGCAGAGCTAGCTGCACAGCGTAGCGTTCAGGTAGCAGTGGACGAGAGTTCTGCGT
>CAYLRE010000099.1:0-14620 GCA_964385715.1 uncultured Planctomycetaceae bacterium | reverse complement strand
TAGCCGAAGCCGGTCGGATGGACGAGCTTCCAATTGCCCTGGCGGATCATGAAGTGGTGGTACCGCACCGGCTGATTCCCGCGGTGCGTCTGAATCACGATCGGCCGCTCCGGCCAGTCAACGTCTTTCCCCTCCAGTAGCGGCAGGATGTTGCGACCATCGAGCTTCACCTCTTCGGCGCCGTGAGGCATCGTGGCACCACAGGCAGCCAGGATGGTCGGCATCACGTCGATGTGGGCGGCCGGAGTGTCGTTCGTGTGACCGGCCTTGAGGCGGGCCGGCCAGTGCACCCAAAATGGCGAGCGAATGCCCCCTTCGTGGACGTCGCTCTTGCGACCACGAAGATCGGCGGTTACGTAGCGTGTGGTGTTGGGACCGTTGTCGACCATGTAGATCACGATCGTGTCGTCGGTGATGCCCAGCTCGTCGAGTTTCTTGAACAGGCGGCCGACGTTGTCGTCGATGTTGGTGATCATGGCCGCGATGCGGGCGAGGACGTCGCGTTGGTGGCCCGACGGTTTGTGGAGCGAGATGCTGTCGAGATCCTTCTTGAGGTAGGCCTTGCGCAAATTCTCCGGCACGTCGTGATAAGGACCGTGTGGGGCATTGGTCGGCAGGTAAACAAAAAAGTTCTTCTTGTCCGCGTTCGCTTTTTCCATGAAGTCCAAGGCGGCATCGAAATAGACGTCGGTGCAGTAGCCCTTGGTCTTCGTCTTCTTGCCATCGCGAAACAGAATCGCGTCGGTGTAGCGGTTCATGTTCTCCGGCGGATCGGAAGGTTGTCCCAGACCGCCACCACGATGAACGAGCGATTCTTGAAAGCCCTGATCCATAGGGCGGAGCGGGTAGTTATCGCCCAGGTGCCACTTGCCAAAAATCCCGGTCGCGTAACCGGCCGCGGAAAGTGCCTCGGCGATGGTGACCTCTTCGGTGTCCATCATCGCCCGACCAACCCAAGTGTCGACCACGCGGGTGCGATAGTTGTATCGCCCGGTCATCAAACAGGCCCTGGTCGGAGCGCAGACCGGACTGACATAGAACGTTGTCATCCGCGCGCTGCGGCGAGCCATGGCGTCGATGTTGGGCGTCTGAATAACTGGGTTGCCCATCACGCCGAAGTCACCGATACCCTGATCGTCGCTCATGATCAGCACGACGTTCGGCCGGGCGGCGGCGTGACTGGGGGTGCTCGCAGCAGCCAACAAAGCGACGGCCGCGAGCAAGGAAGCGGCAAGATCGAAGGCGATACGACGTGGCGGTCTTGTGAGGTACATGAGGGTGTGCTCTGCGTGTGGTGTCGTTTCGTGGTGCCGCGCAATCCGCCGCGAGGTGGCCACTGTTTGGCGGACAGTTTAACAGAGTGGCCCGGCGTGGTGCAGCGATTTCCGCCCAGGCGAGCCGATCCCTGCACGTCTTCTCTGGCAAAGAGCTAGAAAAGCAGCGAATTGGGCCGCGCTATCTGCATAACTGGTGGAAACGGACCTAATAAAAAGCTACATCTATATGGACCTTTTGTGCTCGCTTGGTCACCACTGACAGAGGAGCTCAAAAAGGTATTACGGCAGTCGATTGCTGCCTCAGAAATTCGTTTGAGAAAGCCACCCTTTTGAAGACTCACCACCGCCGCCAAATTGTTGTTTCTTTCGTTGTACTCGTCGGGCTTATGCTCGGCGGCAGCTTCGCGCTCGCGCAGCCCCGGCAGCAGGACGAACCACTCGACAAGCTCGAAGCGATTTTGCCGCACCGCCCGCTTGGCTTCACAGCCGAGACGACCGCGCGAGTGCGTGAACTGGCCGACGCGGCCGAACGGCTTGAATACCGCGAGAGTCTTTACGACCCGGGCAGTAACGCCACGGCGATTCTGTTGATGGTCGAGGATTTGGTCGCGGCCAAGAACCGCGTCGATCGCCTCCTGAAGCAAACGATGGAGATTCGCTCTCGCTTCGCCGATGAAGCGGCCGGCCAGCGGCGACGAGAAGCGATTCGGCAGTTCCTTGCCACCACGTCGGCGTTGACCGATCTCTCTGGCCGGATTCGCTACGTCTCTTACGACGCGCTGCATGAAGTCGCCTACGATCTGCGCAACAATGCCCAGGCGCGAACGCGGCTGCTCGAACTATTGACCCAAAACAAGAGTTCCATTGGCGCCTCGGTAATGGCTCAGGTAATGCTGGTTCCCCCGCGCGGCGAGCCGAATGCCGGACTCACCTCTAGCGGCATGGAGCAGTCGCTGGCTCTCAAGCTGATCCGCGAGACGCGCCAGCACGACCTGCTTGGCTTACTCGCGAATTATGCGCGGCGAACGACCGATCCCCGTTTGACGATCACCGCCGCGGCCACGATTCGTCGCGTTGGTCTTCCGCAATCGCAACGCCCCGGAGCGGATCCGACTTTACCGAAGCCGGCAATTCTGGCCGAACAGCTGCACGAATTGCTCAATCAGATCGACGCTTCAAGGCTCGGCGCCGAATGGGTTTCGCAGCGAGATGAACTGTTACGCTGGCTCGACATTCGCATGACCGAAGGCGAGCCGGACGATACCTATCGTATTGGCAACATCGAGGTCAAAGCGGGCGACTGGCTGCTGATGCGGAACCCCTCGCCGTATAACCTGTTCACCGATCTTTCGCCGGGCCTGTTTACGCACGTCGGTGTCGTCACGGTAGAGCGCGGCAGCGACGGGATTCGCCGTTTCTTGCTGGTCGATCTTCCGGAAACGGAAAATCGCATGCCTGCGGTTACGGTCGACACGTTTGTGAAACGAACGCTCGACTACGCTTTCCTTCGCCACGCCGATGAATCGGTTGGCGAGGCAATGGGAGACGCGGCTCGCTCGATTATCGGCAATGAGTCGCACTTCGATTTGCAGTTTCGCACGGATGGAATCGTCAAGCTCAAGGGCAAGGATCTGCGCGGCGAAAAGATTCATGGTTACTGTGCCGGGCTGCTGTTGCTTTGCGCTCAACAGACCGATGCTCCGCTTTCGGACTTCTTTCCGATTCCGGAGCATCCAGCGGAGGGGTACACGCTGGCTAACTTTGCCAAGCTCGGCGTTTCGATGGGACATGACTTCCTATCGCCTACCGGACCGCTGCTATCGCAACAGATGTTGCTCGTAGGCCGTCGGGAACCGATGTACGATCCGCGTCGGCAGATCGAACAAGCGGTCTACGATCACTTCGCCAATAGCATGGAAGAGAAGCAGCTCACTCCATCGCCCGACTGGTACCAGTCGATGCGGCAGAGTATGGCCGAAGCCTCGCAAAACAATCCGCTCCTGGCCAAGGCATTAGCGGCCGCGGCCGGAGTGAACGAGAACATGGATCTGGTAGCCGCCGCGAAGCTCGGCGCGGTGGTCGAGACGCTCGACAAGATCGCCTACGGGGCGAGTGGTGAATTCTTGCAGGCACGTGCCGCGATGCGTGTCGAAGTGCCACGCGGACCGCGTCGGCGGCTGCAGGCGGACGAACGACTTCAGCAGGCGATAGCCTATCAGCGACGGCACGCTAACTTGCACCAGGCGTTCGCTAGCGGGAATCTGTCGCCGCGCGATCTGCGAAAGGAACTGGTTCGCTACTACATAACTCGCGGGAACCGGCAGCTCGATGCCCGCTTCTTTCAGCCGCCGGCCAAGGATTAGCCAAAGATCACAGATCGCGGGTAGCCGATGCCTTCTGCGGAGGGGGCCATTCGAAAAACGGCCTCCACGATGCGGGCAATTCAGGTAATTTGGCCGCCTAGCGAATTTGATTTTTCTGCCAAACTCACCTGGACCCGCCTCTTTCGGGACTTAAAATAATAACTAGTGATGTTTTCATCTTGCGACTGGCAAGACTGTAAAAGGCCCGGCGTCTTTCGGTGACGTCGGGCTCTGTTTTTTGAACGAAGGAACGAGTGATCGCCCACGAATCGATCGTTCGCGCGACTTGCGAACAGATGCAATCTCTGAGGCGAACTCTTTTGCTCCCATGGCAATGAACATTGTGGTCCTCGGGGCGGGGACTGTCGGCACCTCGATTGCCGATCTCCTGTGCCAACACCGGCACAGCGTAACCGTGGTCGATCAGAACCCGGTCAAAACCCAAGAGGTCAACGAACGCCTCGACGTGCGCGCGATAACCGGCGCGGCTTCGCAGTCGAGCGTGCTTTTTCAGGCTGGCGTTCCTGGTTGCGATCTCTGCTTGTCGGTAACCGGCAACGACGAAGTCAATCTGATTGCCGCCAGCATGGCCAAGGCGATGGGTGCAGCCCGCACGATGGCCCGCGTTTATGCGCCCGTCTATCGCGATCTTTCCACGTTCGACTACCACCGCCACTTTCACGTCGATCGCCTGCTCAGCCTAGAACATCTCTCGGCCATGGAGCTGGCCCACGACATTCGCCACGGCGGAACGGTGGCGATGGAATCGTTCGCCCGCGGAGAACTCGAGGTCGACGAGTTCGAGGTCAGCGACAACGCTTCAGCAGTCGATAAGCAAATCAAAGAATTGGGCATGCCCAAGGGACTGCGAATCGCTTCGATTTCCCGCGATGGTCGTACGACACTCGCTCTGGCCGATGACCAACTCGCGGCCGGCGATCGAATCACACTGATCGGCACCGGCGAAGAGATCGACGGCGTGAAGGACATGTTCCAGACCCGCTCAACTCCCAAACGGGACGTCGTGATCGCTGGCGGTGGCGAGACCGGCTATCACCTGGCGCTCGCGCTCGAACATGGTCGCTTTGGCGTGGTTCTGATGGAGCGAGACATCGCCCGCTGCGAATATCTGGCAGCCAACCTCAAGAAGACGACCGTCGTCCACAGCGACGCCACCTATCGCGATCAGCTGGAAGAAGAACGCGTTGGCACGGCCGACGTGTTTGTTGCCTGCACCGGCGATGACGAAGACAACATCATGTCGTGCGTGACCGCCAAGGAAATTGGTGCTAAGCAGATCCTCTCCATCGTGGGTCGACCCGACTACGCCGAGGTGGTTGGTAAACTCGGCATCGATCAGGCCGTGAGTCCCCGGGAAGTCGTCGCCCGCCAGGTGCTGGGATTGCTGCACAAGGGTGCCGTTATCTCGCGCACCTCGCTTGGCTCGGGCGGCCTGAACGTGTTCGAGATCGAAGTCCTCGAAGGGGCCCCGATTACCGAGCATGTGTTGGCCAATGTCCAGCTGCCGCCGCAATGCCTGATTGCCGTGGTGGTGCAGGAAGACTTTGTCCGCGTGCCAGGTGCCGACGATCGATTGCGACCTGGCAACACGGTAATCGCTCTGATTGACGACTCTGCCGTCGATGAATCGTTGGCCATGTTTAACACGCGAGGAAGCTAGAGGATCGGCTTGCCGCGTGTCGCATCGCCGATACTCTCAGAGACCGAATCTCGACGCGTTTATCGAAACTGCAATCACTCGATGCACTTTTAATCGACCAGGAAATACTAAACGGTCATGAACTTCCCGCTGCTGGCGAAAATCCTTAGTCGTCTCGCCTTCCTGATCGGCGGCACCATGGTGTTCAGTCTTCCCTGGACGCTGCCGATCTTTCAGGCGACCGATACGTTTGAGACCGCAGGCTTTACCGGCCTGATCGGGTCGATCGTGATTTCGGCGGTTGTCGGACTGGGACTGTGGTACGGCGGAAAAAATGCCACCGGTCGGCTCTATCGCAAAGAAGCGATGGCCGTGGTCGGCCTGAGTTGGGTGCTGGCGACCATCCTTGGGGCCATGCCCTTTCTGATCAGCGGAACGCAACTTGGCCCTGGACAACCGATGGGTATCGCCGACTCGCTGTTCGAGTCGCAATCGGGATTTAGCACCACCGGCGCGACGGTGATTACCGACCTCGAAGATCCGCAGCTGGTGCCACGTTCGATCCTTTTCTGGCGGAGCAGCACTCACTTTCTGGGTGGACTGGGAATTATCGTCCTCTTCGTTGCCATTCTAGGGCAAGGCTCTGCCGGCAAGGCCCTGATGCGTAGTGAAATGCCCGGACCGAGCAAAGAGGGTTCGCAAGCCCGCATGCAACACACGGCCTGGACGTTTGCGGCGATCTATATCGGGTTGACCGCAGCGCTAACGGTGATATTGCGAATCGAAGGTCTCGACTGGTTCGACTCGCTGTGTCATTCCTTCGGCACCATGGCGACCGGCGGATTTAGCACCTACAACGACAGTGTTGGTGCGTTTACCTCACAAAATGTTGTGTCGAATGTTCAGGCGGTCTGGATCGAGTCGACGATCATTTTGTTTATGATTCTCGCCGGCACGAACTTCACGCTCCTCTATTTCGTTCTGTTGCGGCAGCCAGGCAGACTGTTCGCCGACCTCGAATGGCGCGTTTTCATCGGGGTGATCCTGCTCGCTACCACCGTGATTTTGCTGTTCGGCATCTATCACGCAGACTTCACCAGTTGGGCAGACGGCATCCGGCATGGGCTATTTCAAACCGTGTCGGTGTTGACCACCACCGGCTACGGAACGACCGCCGACTTCAACGCTTGGAATAGCGTGGGTCGCGGCCTGCTGTTCCTGCTGATGTTCGTGGGGGGCTGTGCAGGCAGCACCGGCGGTGGCATGAAAGTCATTCGCCACATTCTGTTCCTGAAGATTTTGCGACTCGAGGTCGAACGGGCTTATCATCCGAGCGTCGTGCGACCTTTGCGCGTCAGTGGTGAACCGGTCGAGGATCCGGAACTGCGTCGCAATATCTTGGTCTATTTTGGCCTTGTGCTGGTAATCTTTGTATTCAGCTGGATGGCCCTGGTAGCGATCGAACCGGATGACACTTGGCGAGCCACGGCGGGCGTGAATGGCATGTCCGACAATGAAGCGGTCGAACGCAGCATCGAACACAAACTGATCGATAGCGCCACAGGCATCGCCGCTACGCTCAATAATATCGGTCCTGGTCTGGGCGTCGTGGGGGCGAAGCAGAACTATTCGCTGTTCACACCGGCGGCCAAGCTACTGTTCACGTTCTTGATGATGCTCGGCCGGCTGGAGATTTTTGTAATCATTGTGTTGCTGACTCCAGGCTTCTGGCGAGCGCATTAGCGGCCAAAATCGTGGTATTCGAGCCGGTGGTTACGTGCTTTTGCGGTGTTTCCTTGGCCAGCTGAGATAATTGCCGAATACCCCATCCCCACGTTATACTAGGGGGTTTGCGGGAAGATTGCGTTGCGGGGAGATTACGTTTCCACGCGATTGGCGGCCCCCCTAAATGCCCTCCGCGGCGGCGTCCAGCATGCGGCAATGCCTGGCTCGGACGCCGACGCACCATCCATTCCATCCAGCCACCAAAACGATCGAGAGACCTGATGTTCTTGACTCGCTCTTTTTCCGTTCTCGGACTTCTGCTTCTGACCTTGGCGTCTCCCGCACTGGCGGCAGAAGAAGCGAAAGCCGATGCCGACGGACCGGTCAGCTACTATCGCGACATTCGTCCCGTCTTCCAGGCTCGCTGCTTCGGTTGTCATCAACCGGCTAAGCCGCAGGGCTCGCTCGACATGACGAACTTCACAGGGCTGCTCGAAGGCGGCGATTCTGGCGATCCGGTAGTCGTGGCAAGCGAGCCGGACGAAGGCACGCTGATGGAGATGATTATTCCAGAGGACGGGACGGCCGAAATGCCGAAGGACGGCAAACCGCTCACTAGCGGTCAGATCGCCCTGATACGCCGCTGGATTGAAGAGGGCGCCAAGAACGATACGCCGGAATCGGATAAGGCGATCTACGACGCCGACAATCCTCCCAAGTACCAAGCACAGCCGGTACTCACCTCGCTCGACTTTTCGCCCGATGGAAAGTTGCTCGCGGTCTCCGGTTATCACGAAGTCTTGCTACACGAAATCGCGGCCGACGGTTCGACGAAGCTAGTCGCTCGCCTGGTCGGTTTGGCCGAGCGAATTGAATCGGCCATGTTCTCACCGGACGGAAAGCGTTTGGCCGTCACAGGTGGCTCGCCGGGCCGCATGGGTGAAGTGCAAATTTGGGACGTCGAATCGCGCGAGTTGATTCGCTCGATTTCGGTCACTTACGACACCGTTTACGGTGCCAGCTGGTCGCCTGATGGAAAAATCGTTGCTTTCGGTTGTGGTGACAAAACGCTCCGCGCGATCGATGTGGAGACCGGTGATCAGGTTTTCTATCAACAAACACACGACGATTGGGTTCTCGACAGCGTCTTCTCCGTGAAGGGAACGCATCTTGTTTCGGTCAGTCGCGATCGCACCATGAAGCTCAACGAAGTCGCTACCCAACGCTTCGTCGACAATGTCACCAGCATCACGCCGGGCGCGCTCAAAGGTGGTCTGTACGCGGTCGATCGTCATCCCATGAAGGATGAGTTGCTCATCGGGGGAGCCGACGGCACGCCGAAAATCTATAAGATGTTCCGCACGCAAGCTCGCCAGATCGGCGACGACTTCAACTTGATTCGTAAGTTCCCGGCGATGCCCGGTCGTGCCTTTAGCGTGCAGTTCAGTCGCGACGGCAAGTACGTCGTGGCCGGCAGCAGTAAGGACGGCCAAGGTTCCGTGTGGGTCTACAAAGTCGACGATGGCAAAGTGCAAGCCAAGTTGTCCGATATCAAGGGTGGCATCTTCTCGGCCGCGTTTAGCCCCGACGGCAAGATGGTCGCCTCGGGCGGATTCGCCGGTCAGGTCTACTTGCACGACGCGATGACCGGTAAGCTGCTCTCCAAGTTCGCACCGGCGCCGATTCAAAAGTCGGACAAGGTCGCGGCCGCCGCTGCAGGCGACGAATCGTAGGCCAGGCGTCGTCGGTCCGCACGATTGACCGCGTGGATCAATACGAATGATGTAGCCATTGCCCCTGCGCCGATCAAGTGCGGTGCTGTCTGGTTATCTTTCTTAAGTCGCATCGCCTCGGGGTTTCCTTGCGAGTCGCATCGCCTCCGCTGGCGTTCTGTCGTACAATGATGGCAGATTGATTCGGTGCGAATCGTCGCTACCAGAACCAGACTTGGTTCGTTCTCAAGGTATCGTCGCAAGGTTGGAAGAGGCGTTATGGGCAACAGGAAACGTAAACTCGTACTACATGCTGTCGTCGGCTTGGCGCTCGTCTCAGGCCTGACGCTCGGCGGGCCGACCGAAGACGCTTTCGCGCAGCGCACGGCAGGCCAACCGCAGGAATTCGCGCCGGGGCTTGCTGATCTCGACGAGGCGACCAAGGTCAAGCTGACCGCCAACAGCGCGCAGAATCTCGCCACCGTGATCGAGCTCTGCGAGTCCGCGATTCGCAAGGGCCTCGGTGAGGTCGACGAAAAATGGGCCAAGCAACTCTTGGCTGGCACCCGTTTTGAACGGGCTTCTGCGTTCAGTTCGATGATCTTTGATTCCAAGCCGGTGGATAGACGCTGGACACAGTTTCGAGAAGTCGCCGTTGCCGATCTTGTGATGGCGTTGAAGATCGAACCGAACAGCGCTGAAATGCACCTGTTGTTGGGCCGTCTCTATACGTTGCCTGGCAGAAAAGGACATCGCGAGAAGGCGATCGAATCGCTTGATCGTGCGATTGAATTGGGCAATGAGGATCCACGACTGCAATCGAAGGCCTACGCCTATCGGGCGGGAGTCCAACAGGACAAGGCCAAGCGGGCCGAGGATCTGAATAAATCGATTGAACTCGACTCGAAAAATATCGAAGCAATTCGCACTCGCGCCATGATACGAATCGAATTAGGGGAAAACGATGAAGCGATCGCAGATTTAGAGCGGGCGATCGAGCTTGATCCAACGGCGGCGCAAACCTACGAGACGTTGGCCCTCGTACAGCACGCGCTCGGAAGCAGTGAAGATGCGATTGCGACTCTCGGACGAGCGATTGAGCTGGCTCCCGATGAGCCGTCCTCCTATGCACAACGAGCACGAATCTATCTGCAGCTTGGAAAGGGAGAGCTGGCTCTAAAGGACTCCCAACAGGCCCTCAAGATGGTGCCGAGAAATACGGGCGTGTTGATGCAACACGCACAGATCCTGCATCAGCAGGATCGCACCAAAGAAGCGTTACGACTGGTGACCCGGTTGTTAATCGCGAATCCTGGATTGACAGATGCGATTGAGCTGCGGGCGCGACTGTTAGCTGAAGAAGGACGGTTCAAGGAGGCAATCGCCGACCTGGAGAAGGCGGTCGAGCAGAATCCCGAAGCACAGCAGCTGCTCGGCACCCTGGGTGCCCTGTATGCAGCGAACAAGCAAGCCGAGAAGGCGATTGAGGCCTACGACCGTCTGATCGAGCAGGGACTCAAGATGGGAGTCATTTACCGAAACCGGGCAGACGCCCTGTTGAGCTTGAACCGACAGGCCGAAGCGTTGGCCGACTATCAAACCGCCTTGGAAATGGCACCCGAGGATGCCGGCGTTCTGAACAATCTCGCCTGGCTGATGGCGACGTCTCCAGACGAGTCGTTACGCGATGGCAAAGAGGCGATTGAGCTAGCCTCGAAGGCCTGTGAATTGACCGAATACAAGAAGGCTTACATCTTGAGCACGCTGGCAGCCGCCCATGCTGAAGCGGGCGACTTCGACGCGGCACGAGAGTGGGCACAAAAGGCGGTCGAACTCAGCGGCGACGACGTGTTGGATCAATTGAAGGCAGAACTGGAGAGCTACCGTCGCAACGAACCATGGCGCGAGAACCATGGCAACGAAAAGGAGGCCACGGATGCTCCCCAAGTCGACGACGTGGACGGCGAAAAGCCGGCTTCCGATACATCCGTGAGCGAGACCTCGTCCGCCAAGAGTAGCGACGATCTGCCCCGCGTTCCGCTACCGACCGACTCCAAGTCGCCTAGTCGAAAGAAGGATAATCCCTTGCCGAACGAGGATTTCCGTCCGCCGACGAAATCCGATCCCTCAGAAGAGACGGACAAGCCGGAGAAGACCGACGAAGAAGCGGCAGAGTCCGGCAAGGAAACGGCCAACAAGGAAGACCCCGACAAGAAAGACACCGACGCTGACGACGCCGACAAGGAAAGCGAAGACGCTGACAGCGGCGACGATGATCCCAACAAGGAAGAATCGGAGAACGAAGGATAAGGCGTGAGTGCACTACGTCGCCCACGTCTCTGGGGCTCCTAGGAAGCCGCCGCGGTATCGGCCAGCTCGGTCGCCAAATTCTCGACGCCGAACCGCTCGCAAAAATCGCCAAAACTCTCGCCTTCGTTGCGTTGTGCCTTGAACAACGTGAACACGGCGACCAGTGTTTTCACGACGTCTTCGGCCGGTACTAGATCTTGATAGATCGTGTTGAGCCGGTTCCCTTCGCGACGACCACCCAAGAAGATCGTGTACTTACCAAGCGCCTTGCCGACCAAACCGATGTCGGAGTTGTAGGGACGCGCACAGCCGTTAGGGCAGCCGGTCATTCGCGTCGTGAATTTCTCGTCGGCCAGGCCGAGCTTCTCAAGCTCCTGTTCCAGGTCATCCATCATGCCTGGCAGGGCTCGCTCGCTTTCGGTAATCGAGAGTCCACAGGTTGGCATCGCCGGACAGGCGATCGACCAACGACGGGCGTTGCTGGTGTCTTCATTCAGCCGCACGCTATGTTCGGTCAGGATGGCGTCGATCTTGCCCTTGGCGTCTTCGGCCAGATCGGTGAACAAAATGGCCTGATGGGCAGTCAATCGGATGCCTGGCTGGAGCGTGTTGCAGATTTCCCGCAGAGCCGCCTTGAGTCGGTAGCTTCCCTCGTCCTTGATACGACCGTTCTCGACGTTGAGTCCATAGAACCAGCGGTCGTCGCCTTGGTCGAACCAGCCGATGTGATCGTCGTGACCTTGGACCTCGACATCACGGGGTGCCTCGAGTGACTGGCCGTAGTACTCTTCGACTTTTGCCTTGAACTTCTCAATGCCCCAATCGGCGACCAGGTATTTTAGGCGGGCGATCTTGCGATCACTGCGGTTACCAAAATCCCGTTGAACCTTGACGACTTCAGTCACCACGTCGATCGCTTGTTCGGGGGAAACGAACGCCATCGGTTTCGAGATAGCTGGAAACGTCTTCTTGGCGCTCGGTGTCACACCCATTCCACCGCCGACCAGGATGTTGTAGCCGATGACCTTGGCGTCCTCGCAGATCGCCAGCAAACCGACATCCTGGGTGTGGATGTCAATGCAGTTGTCTTCTGGTGTGGCGACACCAATCTTGAACTTTCGCGGTAGATAGGTCTTGCCGTAGATCGGCTCGAAATCTTCATCCCCGCCGGCGATCAGCTCCTTCGCGTCCGTCTCGGGATCGGCTAGCCAGATCTCGTGGTAGGCGCGCGTGTGGGGAGCCAGGTGCTCGGCCAGCTGATCAGTGATTTCTTGCAGCTGACGATGAATCGGGTCGCCATTGAGCGGTGCCGGACAGCACATCACATTGCGATTCACATCGCCACAGGCGCCGAGCGTCGACATATTGATTTCGTTGATGCGGCGAATCACGGCGGCGGTGTTCTTCTTCAACACACCATGCAGCTGCAGGGCTTGCCGTGTGGTAATTCGCAGTGTCGTATTTCCCAGCTCATCCGCCAGGTTGAGTTGCGCCAAGAGTTGATCGCTGGTGAGCTTTCCGCCCGGGATTTTTGAGCGGATCATCATCGAGTAGGCGCGGCTGCCGTCCGTTCCCTTGATTGCCTTGCGAACGTCACGGTCGTCCTGCTGGTAGGTACCGTGGTGCTTCAGCAGTTGACCACTGTCTTTGCTGAAGGTATCGCTGTCGTTGGCAAGTTCTTCGGCGATCGTGCCCCGCAGCTGACGGCTGGCGGATTTGATCCCTTCCAACGGACTGAGTTTCTTCTCGTCGCTCATATTGATTACGCCCTAAGGCTGTTGGGTAACGTTGTTGGCAAAAAGCGTGATCGAACCGCGTAGACGACGCGCAAGACACGCATCGGAGTGGGCTAATCTGAATCACGGTTGGAGTATAGCGTTCGCCCAAAAAGCCTGCCATAGCTATCTATCTTCACTCACTCGCCGGCGATTCCACGGTTGTTTTGGTGCATTTTTGGCGGCCAGATCGGCCATGTTAGCACCGCGAATTGTGGGCAAGCACCGCTGGCACCGTGCAGCCCAGTGGCGATTAATGCCGGCCATGAAGCATTTGGCACCGGCCAAGAGTTGCTCGGGTCGTTGGCGCCACAGGCGAACTTCCGCTAGCTTGGGACCATGAACGAATCAGAGCAGCAACCAAACGACCGGGATGAATCCGACGCGTCATCCACTGACGGCCAGCAACAGGCGGGCCAACAAGAGGTGGCCGCGAAGCCGAATCCGTTCGATCCCGTGCTGCTTGTGGCGACCGGTACCGGCCTGGGCTACAGCCCGATCGTGCCGGGCACCTGTGGTTCGCTGTGGGGGATTCCGCTGGCGCTGGCCATCGCCCAGATCGAGGCCTTCGTGGAGCCAGGCCCGCTGAGCCTGACTATCCAAGTCGCCGTGATCGCGGTGTTGTTCTTGGCCGGCATTCCGCTCTGTACTTCCGCGGCACGTCGACTCGGCGGTAAGAAAGATCCCTCGGCCGTGGTCTGGGATGAGATCGCGACCATGCCGGTGGTGTTTCTCTTCGTGCCACTCGCAGACATGTGGGATCCCGTAGTACTGGCCGCGGGCTTCGTGCTGCATCGCGCGTTCGACATCGTCAAACCGCCTCCCTGCCGGCAACTGGAGGCACTGCCTGACGGGTTGGGGATTATGTCGGACGACCTGGTTGCGGCGATCTACGCCTGCGGCTGCCTGCACTTGGCTCGCTGGCTGGTTGCCTTCTAAGGACTTACGTCGGCTCAGGCACTAGCTCGCCTTTTTTTCAAGCCTCTGCGGTGGCTGGGACCAGGTTTGCGGCCCGATGCGTGGCGACTCTTTTCTTGGTATCCTGATGGGCTCGCCTGCGGCGGTCTTTGCATCGTGAAAACCACGCGAGTTCCGCGAGAAGATCGTTCCGAAGAAGACCGTTCCAAAAAACAACGAGCAACACCATCCACCACAACGGGGAGATTCCTACCATGTTGAAGCGTGTTCTATTTGCCAGTCTGATGTTGTCCCTGATGGCCTCGTATGCCCGTGCCGAAGACGGTTGGGTTAGCCTATTCGACGGTAAGTCGCTCGCCGGCTGGAAGGCCAATGAGAATACCGATTCCTGCAAGGTTGAAGACGGCACGATCGTCGTCCACGGTCCGCGTTCTCACCTCTTCTACGTCGGTGATGTGAACGGCGGCGAGTTCAAGAATTTTGAATTCAAGGCTCAGGTGAAGACCAACCCCGGATCCAACTCCGGCATCTACTTTCACACCAAGTTCCAAGACGAAGGTTGGCCCAGCAAGGGGTACGAAGCCCAGGTCAACAACACCGGTCATGACAAGAAGAAGACCGGCGGACTCTACGCGGTGCAAGATAACTTCGACGAAGTCGCCAAGGACAACGAGTGGTTCGACTACCACATCATCGTCAAGGACAAGCACGTCGTGATCAAGATCAACGGCAAGACGATCTCCGACTACACCGAGCCGGATGACGTAAAGCGACCGAAGGGCCAAGAAGACCGACTGCTCAAGGGCGGAACGTTCGCCTTCCAGGCACACGATCCGAATAGCCGTGTCGCTTATAAGAACATCAAGGTCAAGGTGCTTCC
>CAYLRE010000098.1:11609-14682 GCA_964385715.1 uncultured Planctomycetaceae bacterium | reverse complement strand
AATAGATTGCCCGTCTGTTGGAAGCTCCGTTCGTCTTGGTTGATCAGCGTTGTTTCGATCCCATGGTTCGCATAACGCTTGCAGATCAACCAGCGAAGATCGCTATTCGTGACTCCGGCATCGCGCAGTCGCTGTACCTCGACGGCGAACTCCCAGTCGTCAACGCCAACGTCGTTGGCATAGAAGTGCGCTTCTAAGAGCAGGGTGAGCGCCGTTTTTGCGGACGCTGAAACGCTTGACGCTACCCTCGAGATGCGATGCGTTGCAGTACCCATGTCACCTAAGCCGATTCAATCGACCTGACAATCCGTAGGCGACGGTCCGTGCCGCGGGCACTCTCCCTGGTGATGTGCTTGCGTTGATGCTCCAAGCGCTCGTCAGATCTCGCCTGGCATTTTACACCCTCGCGAAAGTGAAATCACGGGTTTTTTTGGAACTGGGCGAAAGTTTTTGATCCGCTTCAAAGACATGGAAAACAGGGTGGCTGGCCCGCCTGGTCCGGCAGGTTGGACAGCGGCCTGTGCAGGCGACCGCCTCCGGAAGAAATCTACCCTGGTAAGGATTTCCGGCACCCGACACGGGGTGCGTGGACACCTTGTAGGAACGCATCCAAGGGTGATTACTTAGTACTGCGTCGGTTAAGAATGTGTGAAGGACGCAGTGGTCGGGGGTAAGAAAAACGCGGATGGCACCTGGAGCAGTGGTACCATCCGCGTCGGAGCGAATCGGAATTCGGGTTAGCTAGTGGCGACGCCACAGTCATGTGAACCGCAGGCGAGCGAGCCACGATCGCTTAGTATCGCAGGATCAGGTCAGCCGTCAGGCGGCTCTCCAGAAGATCGCGACGCTCGGTGAGCGGAATCTCGTACGCGACGCCCACTTCGAGGCAATCGGTGGGCTTGTACTTCACGCCCCAACCCATCGTGACGATGTCGTTTCCGGTAACGTCTTGCGAGCCCAGGTTATAGAGGTCGTTACCTTCAAGGCCGCTGAGCGCGCCGTTTCCGCTGCTTGTCCAGTTGAACCAGTTGGCTTCGATGAACGGATACCAGCAATCGGTTAATTGGTAATCGAGGTGATTGGAGAAGTACAGCATGTCCGTACCCGTGGCGTCGTCGAGCGCCTTGCGATAGCCAAAGGCTCCCATCCAATGGAAGTTGCAGCCAATTTGCTTGGCCGAACTCAGGAACATCGTTATGTCGCCGTCGCCGTTACCCTGGAGAGCACGTGTCGAACCAACCGGAATTTCGTAGGTCAATCCGCCAGAAAGAATGAACTGCGAGCAGGGATTGCTGATCAGGGTGTACTTCAGACCGGCCGTGACGTCAGCCCAACCATCGGGAGCGACATCGGGCTGTCCCCATAGAAAACCATCCTTGACCGCGATGATCGAGAGTCGTTCGGTCAGGGCGACGCGAATCTGGGCGGCCAGGTATTGAACTTCACCACCCCCGAGCACGTTGTTCGGGACATCGTGATGAGCGAAGATAAATCGGACTTCGCTAAGGTTACGCGGATCTTCGAAGTACAGCGGATTGGTCATCGGGCTGACGAAGTCTTCGAAGCAGCCAGCGCTAGGGGAGATGAATCCGAGCAATTTCGAGTCGCAACAGCCGCAGCTGTCATCGCAACAGACGTCCTCTTCACAGCCACATGTGTCTTCTCCGCAAACGTCGCACGAGGATGCGGTGTTGGAGACTTCGAAGTAGTCGTAGTCGGGATTGCCGCCGTTGTCGGCAGCGAATGCAGGTGCAGCGGCGAGCACAATGCCAAGCATCATGCTGAAGGTTCGAATGGACATGAAAATGTTCCCTGAGTGTGTGGTGAAGGAGGCGGTGGAGAGTGGGCGATATTCGCGGAACGGCCAGGAGTCGCCAGTGAGTGTTTCCGTCGTTGGAGTCTAGACGGGTGGTGGCCGATGGTGGTGAGCGGCGGGGGAGGGTAGTACTGCAGGACGGAGGTACAGAAGTCCGTGCCTGTTTCTTGCAATCGGACCGGACTCGCTCGATTAGCCATGGTTTTGGCGGTGTGCCGGGTCAGTCCGCGTACCGAAATCACTCTGTCTGGGGAGACGTTTCCTGCTGTTCGGATTGGGTAAGAATGAAGCAGCGGAAAATGTGCGGCTGAGTCCAAAATGCGGACAAAGGTGGGCAAAACCGCTCGTTCTGTGCGCACGAGGCGCAACTGCCGCTCATCCGCTGGCCCCCGGAGTTTGCCCTCGTCACCTGGGCTGTCGGCTTCCGCTTTCGTGCAAAAAGGAGGTCCGACACCCTCAGGCTGATGACTGGCAACGGCTTAGCGGCTCCCACTCGGCCGGTCTAACCCGACCGCAGGTGGCTCGTTACGATGGGGGCACGCGTCGGTCGAGAGTGGTGTCATGTCGTTGTAAGATGCGGCTGGCTGGAAGCGTCGTTCGACCGGGCCTGCGTTGAATCCCCATCTGTAGAGGACCTCAATGGATCCCAAAGAATTGAGCAAGAAGCTGTCGGCCTGCGCGACGATGGATCGAGTCATTGCGGCTCGCGAGCTATGTCAATCGCCCGAGGACGCTCGGCTCGTCGCTGTTGCATTGGTGCGGGCGGCTGGCGACGAAGATGAAGAGGTCCAAGAGTGGGCGACCGCGGCGCTGGAAGAACTCGGCACGCCGAACGTTACCGATGTGCCGGCGCTTACTGAGATGGTGGCAGATCGACATGAGAACGTCGCCTATTGGGCGGTGACACTGCTTGGTCGACTCGAAGCGGATGCTGCGTTTGCCAGTGGCGCTCTTCGTTTGGCGCTGGCGGAAGATCGGCCACTTTCCGTTCGGCAGCGGACAGCTTGGGCGCTGGGGCGAATCGGGGTTCCGGCGGCTTCGGCAACTGAATCTTTAGAGGCGGCGGCCCAGGACGCGGATCCTCGCCTGGCACGCCTCGCCACCGAGGCGCTCGAAAAGGTGCGGGGCGGTTAGGCATAACGGGGCAAAGGGCAGGTGCAAAATGCTCCTTTGCAAAATGACAAGGGGCACCGAACTCGCTTAGCGAGCGCGGTACCCCGTGTGTATTATCGTGCGTCTATGGCGTCGAAGCGTTCG
>CAYLRE010000098.1:0-11509 GCA_964385715.1 uncultured Planctomycetaceae bacterium | reverse complement strand
GGGGCATCGAAGCGTTCGGGGGCATCGAAGCGTTCGGGGGCATCGAAGCGTTCGGGGGCATCGAAGCGTTCGGAGGCATCGAAGCGTTCGGGCACTTACTCCGCCGCTTTGCCCTTGCCGAGTTCGGCACGCAGGTAACCCAGCAGATCGGTCACGTCTTGTGGCGAGATGATCTTATGCAGGTCGGCCGGCATTAGCGACACACTCGAGGCCGTGATGTCGTCGATGTCCTTACGGAGAATCGTTTCCATTTTGCCTTCTTGCTGGGCTAGCGTCACGCTGTTCGCGGTCTCCGAAACGAGCACGCCGTTGAACTGCCGGCCATCGTTCGTGACGACCACGAAGTTACGGTACTGCGGATCGATCTTGCGGCTGGGAGCCAGGATCTCTTGCAGCAGGGCGTCGTCCGGCTGATTGGCGACCTCGGCAAAGTTAGGACCAACGGAGTGGCCCTCGTTGTTCAGCTTGTGACAAACGAGGCAATGCTTGGTCAATAGCGTCTTGCCTTTAGCCAGATTGCGATCGCCGGAGAGGGCGGCACGGTAGCTCTCGGAAAGTTCCTGCGTCGCCGAGTCGACCTCCGTATCCTTGAAGATGCGGTGGGCTCGCGTGCGAATCACGTAGCGGGCGTTCAGAAGACGCTCGCGTCGGAACGGGTTGATGTCGACCGGATCGACGTCGCCGTTCTCAAGGGCCGTTAGCAGTGCCGGCACGCGGCCGTAACGGGCAAAGAAGGCATCCAGAACCGCTTCCTTGACCTTGGGGGTGTAACGGCCCCAACCTTCGAGCAATGCCTTGGTCACGCCAGGGTTGTCTGAGATGGAAAGCGACTTCACGGTTGCCAATTGCAACTCAGGCGATTGGCGGAAATCGAGCAGCACCTCGACGGTCGGCGAAAAGACCTCGTAGGGAGCATTCGCCAACAGAGCGATGGCGTCTTCACGCTCCTTAATCGACTTGGTGTCGTCGAGTGCCAGCTTGGTCGCGTCGTCGAAGGCCTTCTTCAGTTGAGGAGCTTCCGGCGACAGCAGCAGCGAAGCCAACTTCACCGATTCAGCACGAATTCTGGGCGTGGCTTCAGCTAACAACTTGGCGGCGGCCTCACGACCATCGGCGGTCACGGCGCCTTCGAGCTTGCCCTTGGAGAGGCCAGCAACCAAGCCAGCGATGGCCGGGGATTGCGCTTCGGGCGAACTGTTGACGACGGTCTTGAGCAAATCGCCGACCTGCTTGCCATCTCGCTTAGCGCCAATGGTCTGGGCCAGCGGGCGAATCACGCGGCGGGCACCTTCGCTCTGCTGATCGCCTTCGGCAAGCATGGTGAGTAGCTCGCTTGCTCGGCCGTTTGCGGCACTGAGCACCGCGTTGGACATCCAGCGTTCGGCGCCATGGTTCTTGGAGAGCCGATAAAGGGCCTTCGTGGCTTGTGAATCGTCCGATTCACCAAGTGTCAGGGCCAACTGCAATCGCACGCGTGCATCCGAGTCGCTGGTCATGGCGGCCACGGTCGCTAGCAGGCCGCCGTCTTTGTCGAGGAAAGCTTCGGCCAAGCGGAGGGCGTGCACGCGGACGGAGAAGTCATCATCGGCAAGCGCGGGAGCCACGTCCGAGGCTTGCAGCTCGCCGAGACCGTCGAGCGTGTAGAGAGCGTGGATGCGCCCTTGGGCCGACTTGCTGTTGGCGGCCAGCTCGGAAATCGCCGATGCGACCGTCTTCTCACCACGTTGCACGATCAGACGCTGGGCCGTTTCACGCCACCAGGAATCGCTGTCTTCCAGATACTTCACCAATTCCTGGCTGGAAAGTTCTTCCAGGTTGACGAATTCCCGCCGCGGCTTGTCGTCGTGGACCAATCGCCAAATGCGACCGTGGTCGTCACCGTTGGCGATGCCGTATTGCTGCTGCAGGAATCGCGGAATGGCAGAGTAGTCTTCGATAATCTCGCGGTACATGTCGGAGACGTACATCGCTCCGTCCGGACCAACTCGCAGGTTCACAGGGCGGAACCACTGATCGGTCGAGGCCACGAATTCCGATTTTTGGTGTTCTTCCGGTCGGCGACCACGGTAGGCTGAGCCTTCGCGGGTCACGATGCAGCGGTGCAGAATATTCTGCGACGGCTCGCACATGAAGAAGTTCCCGTAGAACTTCGCCGGGAACAGGCTGGCACGATAAAACTCATCGCCGCAGCCACCGGTGAAGTAGCTGCTGTCGGTCTCGCGCTTGCCGTAGAACTTCTGCCAGTTCGGATCGTTGCCGCGGGCGACTCGCCAGGGGTGCGGAGCACTAATGCGGAAGCAGTTGTAGTAGCTCACGGCCGCGTTGGTCGAGTTCGGACCCGGGATGTACGGGTTGCGAATAAGATAGTGACGATCGATCGGCGTGGCGTAGATGGCCGGTTGTCCGCCTGTGCAGGGAAAGCGATCGCCGAGATCGTTGAGTGCCAGGCCGAATGTGCCGACGGTGCCGGTGACCGGTTCAAGAGCCGAGCCGTCCGGCTTGAAGCGGAAGTCGGTATTGCCGATCTTGACCGATCCGGCGAGGTGCGGACCGGTGATCTCTCCACCGCCACCGCCTGCTCCGGCGTAGATCCAGTTGTCCTTGCCCCAGCGTGGGTTGTTGATGCCACGTTCCAGCAGGTGGACGCCGAAACCGTCGAACAACACTTCGCGGTGATCGACTTCGCCGTCGCCATCCTTGTCGGCCAGATAGATAATTTGCGGTGCCGCGGTGGCGATCACGCCATCGCGAACGGCAATCAGGCCGTAGCAAGGTTCCAGGTCATCGGCCCAGGTGATGGCCTTGTCCATCACGCCGTCGCCGTTGGTGTCTTGCAGTAATTTGATCGCACCTCGCTGGAAGATCTTGGCCTCTTCCTTGTGCTTGTCAGAAGCCTGGATGCGGCGGACTTTGGTGTCGAGCTTGCCGGTCTTGTTCAGCTCTTCGATGTCGAGGAACCCCTCGTAGTTGTAGCCGTGAAGTTCCGATACGAACAAACGCCCCTTCGCATCGAAGGCCGTGCAGACGGGCTCGGTGACCACCGGTTCCGATGCGACCAGCTCCATGCGAAAACCCTCGGGCAGCTGAAAGTGCTTGACGCTTTCTTCCGGCGAAAACGGCTTGGGGGCATCCGGGGCCTTTTGGATCGGGGTCGGATCGCCGTGGGAGACGCCAGCGAGGCAAACGGTTGATAGCAGTACGAATAGACAGAGAGTGCGTTTCATCGTCGAGGGATTCCTTCGCTGAGGTTGGACGCTCTGGGTGGGAGCCGCTGGGAGCGGCAATCAAGCGAAGCGGCTTATATGCTCGGGCGGGACCTTGCGAGCGATCGCAAATCCTTATGGCAGCGGGGGGTAGGTGCCGTCGCTAGGTAGGTGTCTTAGGTAGCTAAACTACCGCCTTATCGTAGACAAATACGGCCCGAATTCCAAGTTCCGGGCGGGTGGAGCCCGCATCCGACTAAACCTGAGGCGAACAGTACGTCTCGCTGCTAAATGCCCGTTTTTTTAAGGGATTTCATAGCTCGCGGGCGAGTTTTCGAGCTGGCCCGGCAGGCGACTACTCGCCCGCGATGCAATTAATGGCAATCGAAAAGGAAACTTCACAAGAGGGACTACTTTTCCGCCTGCTTGGTCTGAATTGCCAGATTGGCCGGTTTCACACCCTTGGTGAACTTGTTGCGGCCGAAGCGAGTCGCCTTGAAGTCGTCGACGTAGCTGACGTCCGCCTTCTCGGGAATCTTGCTCTCCAGCCCCAGGCACCAGTAGACGCCGTTCACGACGATTCGCCTGAGGTCTTCACTCTCCAGGTCTTCCGACGCCCCGATGGTGCTGGTCACCACGCGAGCCGGCTTTCCGTCGACATCCCTCTCAAAGGCCCACACCATCGGCATCACTGGCTTGGCGTAGTTCGGCACGTCGTCCGGCTTCATTCCCTTGAGAACCTGACCGTAGGCGAGCACCACCGCATTCTCGGGCAGCTGGTCGATTTGGTAGACGTCAGTCGGTCCCCAGATGTCACCCGCGACGCCCTTGAGAATCGAATGGCCACGGTGACGACCGTTGATGACGCCGCGTGTGCTTTCGACCGCGTGGTGTCCATGGTGCCCTCGCCAGGTTTCGCCCAAGACGACCATGCCAAAACCGCCTGGGATAGCCGCGCCGGTTTCCTTGGTGCCGCGGAAGTCGTATTTGGCGTAGCGCGACTCCTTGTTCTTGTTGTAGCGGAAGGCCAGCACCGTGCAGCGGAACCCGAGTACCGGCTTGCCTGAGTTGGCAAAGTCGATGATGTGTTTCATCTGCTCGTCCGGCAGTTCCAGGTCCATTGCCAGCATGACCATCATGTCGGCGTCGGCCAATTGTTCCAGGCCAGGGACATTGTCATTGACGTTGGGGTCAATCTCGCCCGTCTCCTTGTTGATCGGAAACACTACCGTGCACTTGAAGCCGTGATGCTGGGAAAGGATCTTGGCCAGCATCGGCAGCCCTTCTTCACTGCGGTATTCCCACTCGCCCGCCACGAACACGATGTGCTTGCCACCGCCTGCACCTTCGGCGGCCGGGTAGGTGATCCACTGCTGGGCCATGGCCGGAGCGGCGGAGAGAATCGTGAACAGTGCCGCGGCAATGACAGGCATCAAGCGTCGAACAGCAGAACGGAGCAGGGCAGGGCGTGGCATGGGAATATCCTTGAAGGGGATTCTGTTGGTGAAGTTGTTTTGTCGGGCTTCGTGCGGGAGCCCTTGAGTAGTAATCTCGGTAGTGCAGTTATCGTAGCGGCTGCGCGGTGCGTCGGCCAGTTGCGATATTCTCGCGAGGTGACCTTATTCTCGGTGATCGGGCGTTGAGAGCATGCGGTCGAAGACGTTCTTTGTCATTCGCTGGACCCGTGGGTCGTCCTTGGTCCAGTCGCTCTTAATGCGGTGCGGGTTGTTGAAGCCAGGTGGTGACGAGAGCGGCATCGCCCACCAGATCGTAGCGGCGTTGAACACAAAGTTCCCCTTGGGGCAATCGTACACCGTAGCCACGAACTCGGGCGGTTCGTTCTCCTCGGTCTCGGTTAAGGCTCCGCGGGCAACGACCACCAAACTTGGGTCCTTCTTCAGCGGCTCGCCCTGATACTCCCATCCGATTAGGTCCTTGATTCGATCGCCCTGTTTCATGCCGGTGCCGTTGTAGAGCCAATGCTCCGGCGCGGTGCAAACCCAATCGCCAAATCCAAGCCCGTACGCGGCCGCTCCGGTTAGGTCCTGTTCGTCGGTGAAGATCGTGTCGCGGCGATACTTCCGGTTTGGCCGGCCATCGCTCGACGGCTCGAAGATGACAGAGACCACCGAGGTGTTGGCAGACATGAACGCCAGGTTCACGCCAGCATCGCGGGCCGCCGTCACATTGGCGAACGCCTGCCGGCTCCAGTACTCATCGTGCCCAATGGAGATGAAGCCGCGGGCACGCTTGAGCCCTTCGCCATCGGCGTGGGTGTCGACCTGCGAGATGTAGGAGACGTCGTAACCTTCTTTCTCCATCCAAAAGGCGAGCGGAAACTCGCAGAACAGGAAACTGCCCGAGCCGGTGTAGGGCTTGGCGTCGTCCCATGGAATCGCCGTCATGTTGATGAATCGCGCGTAAGGGCGATCGAAGCTGACGTTGTTGCTCGGTCCGCTGTGCCAGTGGTTATCGCCAAAGTCGTAGATCGATGCCCAGCCAGGCCAGCGGTTATAAGCATGCCAGGTGAGGTCGGAAACCTGAAACAGAAAATCCGCTTTGCGATCATCGCGGACGATGAAGATCACGTAGCTCTGAAAGCCGCTTCCGAGTGCGGTTAACTTGCCCAGGTAAACTCCGCTGACCCAGTCACGTGGAATGGCTAACGCCACCGAAGCATCCCACTGGCATTCACGCACATTGCGTGGTCCTGGCTCCGGCGTCGGTTGCGTCTTGCCCTGCACGTTATTGAAGGAGTGAACCAGCCGCGCACCTTTGCCACCGTAGTAGCCAAGCCGGTACAGGTCGAGCCGGAAGCGAGAGACCGGAGTGGTGCTGACAAATATCTCTAGCTTCTCGCCGGGCCGGATGCTGGCATGCGAACAGTAGCCCTCAACCGGTAGGCTGCGCGAGGGATCGTTGATCTTGGTCTTCTTGAGCAGCCAGTCGGTGGTGCCAGCCTTCTTGTTCTCTTCAACAATTCGGTTGGCGGCCGACGCGGCGCCACTAAGAAATCCGCCCATCAACGTGGCGGCGAGGGCGGCGGTTAACAGGCGTCGCTGGTGGAACTGTTTTCGGCGGTGGTTCTTCATCGTAGATCCGTCTGGTAGTGCGGCAGGTAAGGCATTCAGCGTAACAAGAAGCTGCCCGCGATCAAGCGTGCGTATTGACCGAGCAGCGGCAGCACGTGAAATGTGTTTGACACCGGCGGCTGCGTGTTAGAATGACGACAATCGTCGCACTTATCCGGCAATACGTACGCGGCAGTTCATTTCGGAGACCAACACAATGGGCAGTAACACCAATTCCGGTCGGCGTCGTTTTCTGGCGCGCACCGCCACGGCCGGGGCGATGATCACCACAGGCGACCTGGGGTTTCTGTCCCGTCTGCGGCCGGTGTCGGCCAGCGAGGTCGCGGCCGCCGGCAATTCGGTTCAGCTGCGCGATGAGATTGCCCCCGTCGTGCGGATGATCGAAGAGACACCCCGGGCCGAGCTGCTGGAGAAAGTCGCCGCGCGTATTGCCGCCGGACTGAGCTATCGCGAACTGTTGGCCGGGCTGTTGTTGGCTGGCGTCAAAAACGTCGAGCCGCGACCGTCGGTGGGGCACAAATTCCACAGTGTGTTGGTCGTCAACTCCGCGCACTTGGCCAGTATCTCATCGCCGGCCGAGCATCGCTGGCTGCCGGTTTTTTGGGCGCTCGACTATTACAAGAGCGCGGCCGCGCGCGACGTGGAAGAACGTGGCGACTGGACGATGAGCCGCGTTGATGAGTCGAAGCTTCCTTCGGCCGACAAAGCACGTGCCGCATTCATCGAGGCTATGGACAACTGGGATGTCGAAGCGGCCGACGTCGCCGTGGCGAGCCTGGCCCGCACCACCGGCATCAATGAGATCTACGAGTTGCTGTTCCGCTATGGCTGTCGCGACTTCCGCTCCATCGGTCACAAGGCGATTTTTGTTGCCAACAGCTGGCGAACGCTGCAGTGCATCGGCCTGCAACATGCCGAGCCGGTATTGCGTTCGCTCGTATACGCGCTGCTGATGCACGAGGGGAGTAACCCGGCTCGCCGCGATGGGGATCCCGATCGACCGTTCCGCAGCAACAACGAGCGCCTTGCCCAAGTGCCTGGCAGCTGGCAGAACGGTCGCCTCGATGACGGGGCAACCCATGGGCTAGTGGAGGCGTTTCGCTCCGTCTCCAATGAAGACGCGAGCGACATGGTCGTCAAACAGCTCGCCGCCGGCATTTCGCCGCAATCGATCTGGGACGCGCTACATGTGGCCGCCGGTGAGATGTTGATGAAACAGCCAGGCATCATTCCGCTACACGCGGTGACGACCACGAACGCTTTGAGCTTTGCATTTCGTGCCTGCGGCAGTGACGAAACGCGACGGCTGCTGCTCATGCAGAATGCGGCGTTCTTGCCGATGTTTCGCGATCGCATGGCGGGTCGGGGGCCGATTGCGAAACGTTCGATTGCCGATCTGCGCGGGGACGCCGGTGGTGAAGGTAGCGACGCCAAGGAGTCGTCGGCTGAGTCGATCTTCGCCCAGCTCAATGGCGATCCTATGGCGGCCGCCAATGGTGCACTGGCGCGACTAAGAAGCACGGGCGACGCCAAGGAGCTGATCGACGCGGCCCGCGTGCTGATCTTTCTCAAGGGCACGAATGCCCACGACTACAAGTTCAGCTCTGCGGTGCTGGAGGACTATTATCACGTGTCACCCGGCTGGCGGGACATCTACTTCGCCTCGAACATGTTCAACTTGCGAGGATCTGCCGGGGCTGATAACCAACTTGTCGCACGTACCCGTGCGGCACTGGGCAGATAATTTCGGAAGGCGTTACTTGGGCGCCACTTATAGCTCGCTAACCGTGCCTAGAAATCTGTGATTATTCGCGAGTTCATTTTTTCTGACAGGATGAACAGGATCGGCCGATAGGAATCTCGTTCATCCCGTTATCCTGTCTTCTGTGGCTCATGCGCGGGCCACGCCCCGAGTTGAATCAGGCTCGGCAATTGCTATGCTGTTTTCTGTCAAACAGTCAGCAACCCAATTAACTTCATAAGGTTCATCTCATGCGATACCTGCTTGCCATTCTCGCCGTTGCTCTCGTAATGCCCACGATCGCCCATGCCCACGATGGCGCTGACCTTGAGTTCAAGTCGGCCAAGGCCAAGGCGGCCGTCGCGGAATTCGTTAAGGCCAAGAAGGCGATCAAAGCGACCAGGAAGGAGGCCCTGGACAACAGCCGCCTAGCGCTGGCCGAAGCCCTGGAAGCAGCCGTTGCCGATGCCGGCGACGAGGCCGAGAAGATTCGCGCGGCGATCGATCATCTTAAGGAAGACGCCGGCTCGAGCGTGCAGACGGTCCTCAAGGATGGTGTCTACGTCGGCGAAGAAGTCGACAGCATTTGGAACCACGAGTATCACGTCAAGGGCGACACAATTCGTCTGGAGCAGGTGATCCACGACAAGGGTAGCAAGCACAAGGTCGGCTGGACCGGCACGATCAAGACGCTCGGCCCGAACACCGTCGCCATCTACTGGACGATGCCTAACGGGAACACGACGCGTGACGTGTGGGCGATCTGCAACAAGCGAATCTTCCTGCAGCACTGGCCGGAAGGATCGGACCTGGCCAAGCCGGCCCCGCACCACCTGGTGGCGGATGTGAAGGAGTAGTCAGGCGGCGCCGGCATTTTCGTTTTGGTGATTCATTCTTCGACAGGATGAACATGATGAGGCGGGATAGATCTCGTTCATCCTGGTATCTTGTCGATTTGTTCTGGTCCGTCCGTGGATGTGGCGAACGGAGAGCTAAAGGGGGGGCGAATGGTATATGACTGCCGTGTGCAGATCGCCAAGTGCATCCGCTTGTACGATCGTGACATTACGAGCGAAACCGAAGCCACCTGGCAGATCTTGGACACACTGACAAATGTGGATTGCGATGAGGAAGTCTGCTCACTCGTCGCCAGTCTTTCAGAATCCTGGCATGATAGACTCCGAGAGAAGTTGCTTGAACAACAGTCCAAGGGATTTACAGAGAGGCCCATCCTTATTGGCGGCAAGGTGACGGAGGAGTACGTGCGGGCCTGGCAGAATCGCCTGCGCGAGATGGCGGACCTGCTGCGCCCGCTCACGGAATGATGTAATTCATCCAGCTGTCCATGCGGATCATCACCTTGCGAATGATGTGGGTTGCTTGGGCGCGGTCGGTGTAGATGGCGGCCGTGCCGACCGCTCCGCCAGGCAGGTCGCTCAGCTTCAAGTTGGCGTCGTTGAGTTTTAACGTGATGCCGATCGGCAGATTCTCGCCCTGGCCCGGATCGGTCGGAAGTTTTCCGGTCGGCTCCATCTGGCCTTCGCTGGTGGTGTAGCTGATGCGGTCGACCGTGGCGGCAAAGGTCTGCCCCGGCAAGGCGCTGAGCACCACCTCGGCTTGTTGCCCCGATTTCACATGACGTAGCGCGTACTGTTGAATGCCGACGACAAGTACGGTCTTCTCGGTATCGATGAAGGCCATCCAGCTCCGTACTGGCAAGGCGGCGACTCGCTGCCCCGGCCGGAGCGTGTTGGCGACCACGTAGCCGGCTGACGGGGCGCGAACCGTCGTTTCTTCCAAGTTGAAACGGGCTTTCCGCAATCCGGCGTCGAGTTGGGCCACGTTGGTGTTGACGCCGTCGATGACCGAATCGACGGCCAGCTGAGCTTTGACTTCCGCGGCCCTGGCGGCGCGCAGCTGTTCTTCAGCTTTAGCGATGACGGTTTTCTTTCCGGCAAACTCTGCTTCAAACACAATGCGCGCCTGTTGTTCGGCAGCCTTGGCCGCTTTGAGAGCTGCTTCTTGAACGTCGACTTCTTTGCGACGTGTGTCGAGTTGTTCTTCGGTGATCGCGCCGGGCGTGGTCTGCGCGGCTTTACTGTCTCGTTCCAAGCTGGTGCGTGCCAGCTGAAGGTCCGCCTCGGTCTTCGACACGAGTGCCTGCGCGGCGTCGAAGGCCGCCTCGAAAACCAGGACTTGTTGCTCGGCGTCGGTCAACCCGACTTCGCTTGCCTTGGTCCTGGCCTTGGCCGCCTCAAGTTCAGACGGCAGCATGGCGGCGTTCTGCTTGGCTTCGGCTAACGCCGCCTCCAGCCGATCGACTTCGTGCTGAAATGGTTCGGGATCGATCTGAAACAGCACGTCCCCTTCCTTCATCGGGTGGAGACCCTTCGCCTGGACGTCGACCACTTCGCCAGAGACGTTGGGGATGACTTCGATGACGTATTGATAGGCGGTTACGGGCCCCGACGGCGCCCCCCACTGCATCGGAATAAACAGCACGACGATCAACAGGATCATCCAGGCCAACGGCGAAAGCTTCCACCACAGCGTCCAACGGAGCACGCCCCATTTGACGAGCAATGCGATGACGCCGATGTAGCAGAGAGTGAGAAAGATGATCATGAATGAGATCCCGCCATGGTCCACCTAGTGGGGTTGGCCAGCAGTTTGGCGAGCGCCTAATCGGGCGGCCTGGCCGGCGCAGAGGTTTCGCGCCAACGTGGGTTGGTGTATGCCCAAATGAACGCTACGGGGCAGAGAATGCCCATCGTCAAAACGCCCCACCAACCACAGACGGCAATCGCGTCAGCCTGGGGGTGATTGCGCTTGCGTGCAATGCGGCCTGGCAACATGCCGACAACCACCCAGCCGACGACCAGGGAGGCGGCCAGCACAACAAGCACGGCGATCGCAAACCAATCGAGCAGAGTCACGAGTCGTTCCCTCTGCGGGTGAAATGGAAGTGTTGCCCACGTACTTTCAGCTTAATGGCCAGACGATGCCGCTGCAACAAATTCGATGCCGCTTGAGCGTCGTTTTGACGGCCTTAGACTACCTGTCTTAACAAGACTCGCCGGCGTCGCGGTTGAGTTTCTGATTAGGCAGGATGGACGTAGTTGGGCAGGACGAGGCACGCGTGCGAACCAGGCTTTCGGGAGGGCGAGGTCGCGTGCGCGTCGCGGTGACATCTGGCGTGGACGAACCATCCGGCTTCACCTAGCACTGGCAGAGCCAGTGGCATCCCGAGAGTCATCTGTCACTGAGATGCGGCAACCCGTGTCTGATTGTGATGTTCATTCTTGTTCGGTCTCTGTTCGCGGGTGTTTTATCGTGTGTTCATGTTGTGTTTGGCTGTGACTTCGTCGCTTGGGTGGAGTGGTCAGGAGACCTCTCCACAACGAGGCCGGCAAAGAAGATTTGCTTGATCTGAACACCGACCTATGCATAATCATTCCCGCTGCACGCGATTG
>CAYLRE010000097.1:0-14727 GCA_964385715.1 uncultured Planctomycetaceae bacterium | reverse complement strand
TGCAGTTCGCAACCGAACGAAAGAAACGACCTTGCTAGAGCTACTACTAGTTCCTCTCGACGACCCTTACTCACTAACAACAAAACATCCCTTCCTCACCTAAGAGATTGGTCGATCCCATGCAAGTCGAATACATCAATCCTTTCCTGTCGTCTCTGGTAAAGACCTTCGAGACGATGTTGAAGTGTCAGGTGAACCGCGGTCAGATTCACCTCAAGGACGGTAGCCAACTCGGTGGTCCGATCTCAGGCGTCATCGGCATGTCCGGTCAGGCGGTCGGCACTGTGGTGCTCAACCTCTCGGAAGAAGCCGCCAAGAAAGCGGCCGGCGCGATGTTGATGATGGAGATGGACGAAATCAACGACGACGTTCTCGACGGCGTTGGCGAATTGACCAACATGGTCGCCGGAGCTGCAAAAACCGAACTACAGCAGTTCAATCTTTCGATCAGCCTGCCGAACGTCGTCACCGGTAAGGATCACGAAGTTCGCTTCCCGTCGAACGTCAGCCCAATTTGTGTCCCTTACGAAACCGACTTCGGTCCGGTCTCGCTAGAGGTCGGCTTCGTCGTCAAGAACGAACCAGTTGCCGTTTAGAGGCGACGCGCATCCTGGTGGCAGGGTGCCACTCGTGGGGCCCACCATCGTTTTCCAACAGCCACGAACTGAATTCCATTGAGGAACTAGAGCCATGACCAAAGTACTCGTAGCCGACGATTCTTCCACCATGCGTACCATCATTCGCCGATCGCTCGAAGCGTTGGGTGTTTCGGACACGGTCGACGCCGCCGACGGCGAAGAAGCCGTCGCCAAGTTCACCCCGGGTGAGTTCGACCTCGTCTTGACCGACTGGAACATGCCTGGCAAGAACGGCCTCGAAGTGATCGAAGACATTCGCAAAGTCGACGCCAATGTGCCGATCGTGATGGTCACCACCGAAGGTGAAAAGTCGCGTGTCATGCAGGCGATCCAAGCTGGTGTTTCGGACTACCTGGTCAAGCCGTTTGACGTCGACACGCTGAAAGAAAAGTTGATGAAGCACGGCTGCTAAGCCAGGCTATCAGGTGCGTATCCATTGATTTCAAAACCGCGGTCGAGCTCGCCTTTCATCGGCGGGCTCGACGCGCGTCGGTACCTTTGCTGTGTGAGTCGAGCCAATGCCTCTATCAAACATCCGCGTCATGGTGGTGGACGATTCACCGCTGATCCGCGAAATCATTTGCGACTTGCTTGCAGAATCGCCCGGAATCGAGGTTGCCGGCACGGCGACCGATGGTAGCGACGCGGTCAAGAAGCTCGATGAACTGCGCCCCGACGTGATCACGCTCGACTTCCAGATGCCCAAGATGGATGGGCTCGAAACACTCGACGCAATTCTCGCCAAACGGCCGACTCCGGTCATCATGGTCAGTGCCCAGACCCAACGGGCGGCCGATACAACGCTTGCGGCGCTGGACCACGGAGCGCTCGACTATCTGGCGAAGCCGGAAGGATCGGCGACTCGTCTGGAGACGATGCGCGAGGAGCTAATCAAGAAGATTCGCGCCGCCGCCGGAACCGACGTGCAGCGAGTGCTTCGAATTCGCAGCGAACGACGCGAGCGGATGGAAGAACGTCGCAAGAATCGTCAAACGGATCCTGTCACCAACCAGGAAACCAAGCCATTTGGTGACAAGTGCCTGGCCATTGGCATCTCGACCGGAGGTCCCCCGGCACTGACGGGCCTATTTGAAGCGTTGCATCCGCCGATGCCGCCAATTGTGATCGTGCAGCACATGCCGGCACAATTCACGAGCTCCTTCGCCGAACGCCTCAATTCGATCTCCGATCTATCGATCAAAGAGGCCGCCACTGGCGACGTGCTCAAACCGAATCACGTGTTCATTGCCCCGGGCGGAACACATCTGCACCTCGCCAAACGGGGTGCCTTCGTCAAGACTCGCATTCAAGATGGTGATCCGGTCAGCGGCCACAAACCGTCCGTCGATGTGATGATGCAGTGTGCCGCCGAGATCTTCGGCGACCGCTGTCTCGGCGTGATCATGACTGGAATGGGACGTGATGGCGTCGAAGGTTGCCAAGCCGTTAAAGCTGCCGGTGGATACGTCCTGGGACAGGATCAAGCGACATCGGATGTCTACGGCATGAACAAAGCGGCCTTCGTCGAAGGCCACGTCAATCGACAATTCGCCCTGCAAGACGCCGCGACGGTGATTCGCGCTCATATGAATCGACTTTGGAACACCGAGACTCGTGAGCTGGCGCATCAGGCATAGCGATCGATTCGCAACCGGGCCATTGGGCAGCGATCCTAACATTTCAATTCAATCCAAGTTCGGATGGCGACACGCATGAGTCGCTGTCCCAAGAAAGATGAGGCAAGACGATGGGATTCAAAGCACGCGACATCATGACGGCACCGTTCGTCTCAGTTCACCCCAACGCGTCGGTCGATGAAGTCCTGGCCCAACTCCTGCGACATCATATCAGCGGACTGCCGGTGGTCGACGACGAAGGGAACCTGCGAGGCGTGGTCACGGAATTCGATCTCTTGAAGTTGCTCTACGAACCAAAATCGGACATCGACGGCCTCGCCCAATTCATTAGCGAAGACGTCATTACCGTCGACGATGACGATTCGCTCCCGGATGTGGCCGATATTTTCTTGACCCAACCGGTGCGACGCTTACCGGTTCTTCGAGATGGCAAGATCCTCGGAATCATCAGCCGCCGCGACCTGGTCCGATTCATCCATCTCAGTCGCGTGCGGCTGGCTCAGGATCTTGAAGAACGACGTCTCTCCGCCGCCGGGTCGGCCTAACGGCTGGCTCACGTGCCGGACGTTCTATACAGGTTGGCCTGAAAGGGTATCAGCAGGTGCGCACGGCCCATCGTTTGCGCATAGCACGCAACCAAATTGGGGTTTATGCCGCTCTCTACCCCACCTAGAATCGCTACGCAAGTTGACACCAGCGCGCAGTGATTTACCTTCTTTTTCTGGCGGACGGCAGACCTATGGACGGCTTTCTCGGCAATCGTGCTTCCTTCATGCTGGATTTCGTTTTCCTGGCGATGTTCGCCGTCGTGCCGATCATGTTTTGGAGCATCTATCAGGTGAAGTATCGCCAGAAGTTCACGCTGCACAAACAAGTGCAAGTGGCTCTGGGCGTGATCCTGCTGGTGGCCGTTACGCTCTTCGAAGTCGACATTCGCATGAACGGCTGGCGTGATCGGGCGGAAGCTTCGCCCTACTACAGCGAGGTTCTTAGCAAGGGCTTGGTCAACTGGTCACTTTGGATTCATCTCTGCTTCGCGATCAGCACCACACTGATCTGGCTGTATGTGATTCCGGCCGCGCTCAGGCGTTTCCCCAGTCCGCCCACGCCAGGCGAGTATAGCGCCCGCCATGTGTTTTGGGCCCGGCTTGCCGCCGGTGGCATGACGATGACCGCCATCACAGGCTCGGTCTTCTACTGGCTCGCTTTCGTGGCGTAGGTTACTTCGCTCTTTCGGCCCACTCCTTGAGCATCCAGCAGATCCGTAACGCTTGCGTTGTCCCTGCATGAAGTAACGCTGGCGGGAATAATGGCCTAACATTGCCCTGCCCGTCACACCTGAGCACATCGCCAGGCGTCGAGGTCGTGCACCGTATCCTCGCGCGGGTCGCCCGCCGGCAAGTTGCCCGCCGGGAACATCGCCTCCTCGCACAGATCGGCAACTGAGTTGACAATCAGATCCGGTCGGAAAGCGTAGCCGTCGAGATCTTCGCGATGCGTACCGCCAGATAGCACCAGCACTGTGCGGTAACCCATCTGCACGCCACCCACGATGTCGGTCTCCATAGTGTCGCCAACCATCACGGTTTGCGAAGTGCTGAGTCCAATTTCCTTTCGCGCCGCTCGCATCATGACTGGGCTGGGCTTGCCGACGCTAAAAGCCTTCTTGCCGGTGGCTGCTTCCAAGTAGGCGATCGCCGCTCCACAGCCGGGGCGAATGCCACCGTCGGTGGGACAGTTCGGATCGATGTTGGTGGCGATTAGCTTGGCACCATTCATGATCATGTTCACGGCTCGTTCAAGCATATCGAGCGTGAGCGTGCGACCTTCGCCAACGACGACGAAGTCCGGGTCGTGGTCGACGATCGAGAAACCGTTTTCGTGCATGGCATGGAGCAGCCCTCCTTCGCCGATAACGTAAGCGGTTCCCCCCGGCTTCTGTGTGGCCAGAAAACGAGCGGTCGCCATCGCGCAGGTGAATACGTGGTGCTCCTCCACCTCGATTCCCATCCGGCTGAGCTTCGTGACCACGTCGCGCCGCGTCCGTTGGCTATTGTTGGTCAAGAAAAGAAACGGAATGTCGTGATCCCTAAGCTGGTTCACAAAGCGATCCGCGCCCGGAATGAGTTGATTGCCTCGATAGATCACGCCATCCATATCGATGAGCAGACCGGTAGTCATAATGCCTCTCCAAATTTTGTTGCTCTCTTGCCGAGTCGGAGTCTCTGTCGCTCTGGTTCAGCCTGAGCCTCTTTTGCCAAGCCGGAACGTTAACGCAAACTTCGTGCCGCAACCGGCTCACGGGTTCGCGACCTCGCCGACAGAATATGCGCAAGTCACGACCCAGGTGGGAACTTGGCGTGCTAGCGTTGTCTTCTGTGAAGATTGCCACACGACCAAACAGCACAACATTTAAGCAGGCGATTGCGAATATTGTTGGCAGCGCCCGGTAAAGGTTTGGTGAAACTGGTTACCCAACCGACCTCCCCATCGTGACTAAATCATTCATCTCAACCGTGATTATTGACTTGTCGAATCTTGATTCACCCCTATCGTGTAGGGATAGGATGGTGGCCCAGGTTCCGCCTCTACAGCAGGGTCCTCTCATCACGCTAGGCGTCCATGATCCAACTACGCAGGCATTCAAATGACTGAACTAGTCACGCGATACATATTCAGAATCTGGACCTTGATAACTGTTGCGGTCCTTTCCGTTTCGGTCGACGCAATGGAACCGAAAGCTGCCTCCTGGACTCAATGGCGCGGTCCGCATCGCGACGGGCAACTGCCGGCCGATTCGTTGCCTGAGAATTTGAGCGAAGAATCGCTGAAGGAAGCGTGGCACATTCCGCTTGGCCCCAGTTACTCAGGACCGCTGGTAATCGGTGATCGCGTCTTCATTACCGAAACCAAAGATAAGAAGTTCGAGGTCGTTCGGGCTCTCGATCGAGCCACGGGGAAGCAAATTTGGGAAACCGAGTGGGAAGGTGCCATGACCGTTCCCTTCTTTGCTCGCTCCAATGGAGACTGGATCCGCGCCACGCCTGCTTATGACGACGGTCGCCTGTTCGTCGCTGGCATGCGAGATCTGTTGGTCTGTCTCGATGCGAAAACTGGCAAGCAGCAGTGGCAGGTCGACTTCGTCAAAGATACGGGCTCCTCCCTCCCCAGCTTTGGCTTTGTCGCCTCGCCCTTGGTTCACGGGGATCACGTCTATGTTCAAGCCGGCGGGTCGGTGGCCAAACTCGAGAAGACGACCGGCAAGATCGTCTGGCAGGTGCTCAAGGATGGTGGCGGCATGTCGGGCAGTGCCTTCTCCTCACCCACGCTCGCCACCATCGACGGCAAGCAGCAACTCGTCGTGCAGACGCGAACGACTTTGGCCGGAGTCGATTTGGAAGGCGGTGAGGTTCTCTGGTCGCAAGAAATTCCAGCATTCCGTGGCATGAATATCGTCACGCCGACGATCGTCGACGACACCGTCTTCACTAGTAGCTACGGTGGTACTTCGCTCCTGTTTTCCGTCAAACAAGGCGACGACGCGTTTGAAGTCAATCAGCTCTGGAACAACCGCAGTCAAGGCTACATGTCATCGCCAATCGTCATCGACGGACATGTCTATCTGCACCTTCGCAACCAACGGTTCATGTGCATCGAACTGGCCAGCGGCGAAACCAAATGGAAGACAAAGCCGTTCGGAAAGTACTGGAGCCTGGTTTTCTCCGGCGATCGTATCCTGGCCCTCGATGAACAGGGAGAACTGCTACTTATTGCGGCCGATCCAAGCGAGTTCAAGTTGCTCGATAGCCGCAAGGTGAGCGAAGAATCGACCTGGGCTCACCTGGGCGTATCGGGCAATGAGATCTTCGTACGCGAGCTAAATGGACTGCGGGTGTTTCGCTGGGATGCTGCCGCTTCGGGCGATTAGGGCCGAGTTCTCCTAGTCCGTTGCCCCGTTTCGACGGACGAACCGATTTTTCTCCGATCGTCCGGCGCCTGCCTCGCAGAATCGGCTATCATGGTGGCGAGCCATTGAATGGAGACGCGTGCATCGTCACGCCAATCTGCCACCAGGCCATTGATTCCAAGCGAGGGCAGTTCCATGAGTTCGATTCGCCTATTGGTCGGCACGAAAAAAGGCGCGTTCATCCTCACCTCCGACGCAACCCGCAAAGATTGGGAAGTGAGCGGGCCACACTTCGCCGGCTGGGAAATCTATCACATGACCGGCTCGCCGGCCGATCCGAATCGTCTCTACGTTTCTCAAACCAGCGGCTGGTTCGGTCAGCAGATCCAGCGATCGGACGACGGCGGCAAGACCTGGAACGCGGTCGGCAACGAGTTCACCTACGACGGCATCCCCGGCACGCATCAGTGGTACGACGGCACCCAACATCCCTGGGAGTTCGCTCGAGTCTGGCACTTGGAACCGTCGCTCGACGACCCCGACACAGTCTACGCGGGGGTCGAAGACGCGGCCCTGTTCCGCTCCACCGATGGCGGGCAATCCTGGAAAGAACTCTCCGCGCTGCGAAATCACGAAACCGGCAAGCTCTGGCAACCAGGCGCCGGCGGCATGTGCCTACACACGATCGTGCTCGACCCGAACGACCCACAACGGATCGTCGTGGCCATCTCCGCGGCGGGGGCGTTTCGTACCGACGACGGCGGTAACTCTTGGCGGCCCATCAATCGCGGTCTGATCTCCAACATGATTCCCGTGCCCGACGCCGACGTTGGCCATTGCGTGCATCACATCGCTCGACATCCGTCGCAGCCCGACGTGTTGTTCATGCAGAAGCACTGGGACATCATGCGAAGCGACGACCACGGCGACTCCTGGCACGAGGTGAGCGGCAACCTCCCCTCCGACTTTGGGTTCGTCATCGATGTGCACGCCCATGAGCCGGAGACGATCTACGTGGTGCCGATCAAGAGCGACTCCGAACACTTCCCGCCCGACGGCAAGTTGCGAGTCTATCGCAGCCGTAGCGGCGGGAACGAATGGGAAGCCCTAACCAAGGGCCTGCCGCAGAGCGACTGCTACGTGAATGTGCTCCGCGACGCCATGGCGGTCGACACGCTCGATCCGTGCGGCGTTTACTTCGGCACCACCGGCGGTCAGGTCTACGCCTCGAGCGACGCCGGCGACAGCTGGAATGCCGTGGTACGCGATCTTCCGGCGGTACTCTCGGTGGAAGTGCAAACGCTGCCATGATCCGCGTCGAACTGCCGTACCATCTGCGAGTTCTCTCCAGCACCGAGGCGGAAGTTCAGCTCGAGGTGCCGGAACCGATTACACTTCGCGCCGTGCTCGACGCCTTAGAAGAAGCGTACCCTTCGCTTTGTGGCACAATCCGCGATTACGCCACGCGAGAGCGGCGACCGTTCGTGCGGTTCTTTGCCTGCCAGCGAGACCTGTCGCACAACTCGCCTGACGATCCCTTGCCGGCGGCGGTCATCAACGGCGACGAACCGCTGATGATTATTGGGGCGGTGGCAGGGGGATAAGAGGAGCAAGCGATTTCGGAGCCTGCCTGTTGATCCCTTAGCTCTCAACGACCAACAAAATCTCTTAACAATACAGTCTCTTAACAACGCACGCCCCCTATGTTACGCTGCTCTCTCGTGATTGGCGGCCTGGTGAACCTATCGGATCCAGGGGTGTCAATCACTCACGAATCAATCCCCATCTGGCCAGCGAGCGAGCGAAAACGATGGCGACTGCCACCTTGAAAAAGAAGCCCAACCGAGAGGATCTCAAGCCGGACGAGGTGCTCTGCGAGTACTGCACCGGCAAGTGCTGCAAGTATTTCGCGCTGCCGATTGAGGAGCCGGAGGACACCAAGGATTTCGAGTTCATTCGTTGGTACCTGCTCCACGGTCAGGCCTCGATCTTTTGCGAGAACGACGACTGGTACCTGATGGTCCACAACGAGTGCGATCATTTGCTGCCGGACAATCGTTGCGGCATCTACGAGACGCGTCCGCAGATTTGTCGTGACTACACGACCGACGACTGCGAGTACGAAGACGAGTGGACCTACGACCGCTATTGGGAAACGCCCGAGCAGGTGTACGAGTACGCCGAGGCGGTCGCCCCCCGCAAACGCAACAAGAGCATTCGCAGCGTAGAACCGCCGCTACTACCCGTGGTGGTTTAGGCAACAAGTCCGTGGCAAGGAACGAGAGACGGTGGCCGACTCCAAGAAGATTCAACGCATCACTCCGCGAACGCTCAAAGGCTTTCGCGATTTTCTCCCCCGTGAAGCGATCGCCCGCGAAGAACTGATCGCCAAAGCTCGTGGCGTGTTCCGCTCCTACGGCTTCGCGCCGATCGATACGCCGGCGCTAGAATACCTGGAGATTCTGCAGGGCAAGGGCAGCGACGAGACCGACAAGCAGATGTACAAGTTCGAGGACGCCGGCGGCCGAGAGGTCGGCATGCGTTTCGATCTGACCGTTCCGCTGGCCCGCTTCTCTGCACAACACATTGGCCAGCTCGGCACACCACTGAAGCGATATCACATCGCCACCGTCTGGCGAGGCGAAAACACCCAACGTGGCCGCTATCGCGAGTTCATGCAGTGCGACTTCGACACGATTGGCACCGACGCGGTCAGCAGCGACATCGAAACGACCCTGGTGATTCACGATCTCATGGTCGCCCTCGGCTTCGAAGACTTCCGCATTCACCTCAACAACCGCAAGGTGCTCACGGGATTGCTGGAGAAGTACGATCTGGCTGAACAGTCGACCGCTGTGTTGCGCGCTCTCGACAAGTTGGCCAAAATCGGCCCTGAGAAGGTGAAGGCCGAGATCGTGGAAGCGGCCGGCACCAGCGAAGAGGCGGCCGATCGCGTGCTCGCCTTGAGCGAACTGACCGGCAGCAACGCCGAGGTGCTCGACGCGGTCGCTCCACTAGTCGAAGGAAGCGAGACCGGCGAACAGGGCGTCAACGAACTTCGCCAGCTGCTCGCGGCCGTTAGCGCCGCAGGCGTGCCTGAAGAGCGAATCAAGCTCGACGTCTCGATCGCTCGAGGACTCGACTACTACACCGGCACGATTTTCGAAACGTTCCTCGGTGCCTTGCCTGGCATCGGCAGCGTTTGCAGCGGCGGGCGGTACGACAACCTGGCCGAGCTCTACACCAAGGAGCAGCTGCCGGGCATCGGGGCCTCGCTGGGGCTCGATCGCCTGCTGGCCGCGATGGAAGAACTCAACATGTTGGCCGACGTGCAGACGCCGGCCGAGGTGCTGATTCCGTATTTCGATCGCGATCGCCTGCATGACTATTTGAAACTAGCGGCCTCACTGCGAGCAGCGGGAATCGGCGTTGAGGTCTTCCCGCAGCCGAAGAAGCTAGGCCAGCAGCTCAAGTACGCCGACCGTCGTGGTCACCGCGTGGCACTGGTCCTCGGCGGTAACGAGTTCGACGCCGGCGAGTGTCAGGTGAAGAATCTCGCCACAGGCGACTCGACCACGGTGCCGCTGGAAGACGATGCAGCCAGCATTGCCGCCGCGGTGCGTGCGATTCTGGGCGCCTAAATTTCTTCCGGTCTCTTCACGCAGACTGCCTTCGGCAACTACGATGGACGTGACGCGTAGGCGACACACCACTCGACGATCGAAGCGGCCTCGTCCATGTTCGGGAACATCATTTACGATCTGTTGATCATTCTGGCGGCGGGACTGGCCGCTGGACTGATCTGTCGTTGGCTGAATGTTTCCGTACTGGTCGGCTATCTCGTTGTCGGGGCGATTATCGGCCGCAACTCGATGGGCTGGGTCATCGACGATCAGCACGAGATCGAAACGATCGCCGAGGCGGGCGTCTTCTTACTACTCTTCTCCATCGGCCTGGAATTATCGCTGGCCGAACTGTGGCGGCTAGGTCGGCATCTGCTCATCGGCGGTAGCGTGCAGATGCTACTGGTCGCGGCGCCGACGTTTGCCCTGCTCTCCGCGTTTGGAGTCGCCTGGCCGATCGCGCTGCTGATCTCCGCGGCCGCGAGCTTTAGCTCCACCGTGCTCGTCTTCAAGGCTCTCTCAGAAAGCGGGCAGCTGAGCCTTCCCCACGGCCGGCGGGCCGTGGCAATCCTGTTGTTTCAAGATGTGCTGCTGATCCCCTTCATGCTGGCGATTCCGCTGTTGGTCGGATCGAGCGAAGGCACGAGCGCCGCCGACTTTGGCATGCTGGGCCTCAAGTCGCTACTGTTCGTGGCCTCGATCGTGGTGATTCGTGAACTGCATGGTCGCTGGATTATCCCGTTGATCGCAGAGATGCGCAGCCTGGAACTGTTCGTGCTGTTCACGCTGGTCACGCTCAGCGGCGTCACTTGGGCGGCCTACGAGCTGGGCCTGCCGCCGGCGATTGGAGCCTTAGCGGCCGGACTGATCTTTAGCGACAACCGCTGGACGCACCAAATCGACGCCCTCGTGTTGCCGCTCCGAGAAACGTTCGCGGCCGTCTTCTTTGTCAGCTTGGGACTGCTGCTCGACCCCGGACTGTTCGGCACCGAACCGCTCTGGATGCTCGGAACTCTGGTGGGGCTGATCTTGCTTAAGGGAGTTGCCGCTACGATCGCCCTGCGTTTGACCGGCCTCGGTTGGCAGGCCGCCAGTGGAACGGGTCTCGGGCTGGCCCACATCGGGGAGTTCGCCTTCGTGCTCGTGCTGTTGGGGCGAACCGAAGAGTTGATTTCCGGTGACGCCTACACGCGATTCATTACGCTGGCGATTGGTTCGCTGGTGTTGACCCCGCCACTATTGCGTTGGGGGTTCCGCCGGGCCAAGGCGAAGATGCCACTTGAAGAAGGGGAGGCCGCGCCCGACCAGACAGTCCCCAGCGGACATCGGGCGATTGTCGTCGGGGCCGGGCTGATTGGCCGCCGCGTTTCGACTCACCTGGAGACGAACGGGTACGATGTCAGCCTGGTCGATCGCATTCCGATCAATTTGCACCCCTTCGCCCAACAGGGGTTTCATACGATTACGGGCGACGCGACCGACACCGACGTCATGGAGGTCGCCGGGGCCGATGCGGCTTCGCTACTGGCGGTCTGCATTGCCGACGATGTGGCGGCGCTGCGAATTGTTCGCAAGAGTCGAGCTCGCAACCCCGGATGCTTTATCTTGGTCCGCTGCCGGTTTCAATCGAACGTGACCAAACTGACCAACGCTGGTGCCAATCAGGTGGTCAGCGAAGAAGCTCAAGCGAGCGACCAGCTAATGAAGATCCTGGCGTTCCTGGATGAGGCCGGAGATGAATGAGGGTAGGGAAAGCAATAGACGGCACGGGTAGACGAGCTACCAGTGGCACCCACGACATCGACCAGACCTACGAAAGCTTACGAAATAAACCCACGCTCTTCGAGCAGGGCGATAACTTGGTCGACACACTTCTCGACCGGTTCTTCGTGCGGGCGGATGGCCAGGTCCGGATTCTGCGGCACGTCGTAGTCGGCCGAGACGCCTGGGAAATTTTGGATCTCGCCCGAGTCGGCCTTCTCGTACATGCTCTCGGTTTCTCGCTCACGACAAGCTTCGACCGGCACGTCGAGATAGACCTCGAGGAAGCGATCCTTGCCGACCACTTCCGCGGCACGGGCTCGCACTTCGGCACTGGGTGCCACGAACGAACCGATGCAGAGTAGTCCGTTGTCGCAGACGAGTTTGGCAACTTCGGCGGCACGACGCAGGTTTTCGCTGCGATCATCGGCAGTAAATCCGAGGTCCTTACTGATGCCGAGCCGCATGGCCTGTCCGTCCAAAACGGCCACGGCGCGGCCTGCCTCGAACAATCGGCGTTCGAGCGATTGGGCCACCAGACGTTTGCCCGAGGCCGTGAGTCCGGTCAGCAGCAACATCGCCGGCTTCTGACCGAAGCGGGCAGCGCGTTCGTCCGAGGTAACCTGGCTCGGCAACTCGTGCAGCGATTCGCCGGCTGGCTCATCATCCCAATGGTCGCGAGCTCCACCGGCCAGATCGCCCATGATCATGGCGGCACCAACGGTGACGTTGGTCAAACGGTCGACGATGATCATCGATCCGGTTCCGCGATTTCGCTTATAGGGATCGAGGGCAATCGAGTCGGTCAGCGAAATCTCGCAGCGGCCGATTTCGTTGAGATTCAGTGCCGGGGCCGGACCACGCTCGAGCGTGTTGACGTCCACCTGGTAGCGGAGCGAAGCGACCGTGCCGCTGACCATCTTCGTCGACTGCTTGAAGAGATACTGCTTACCGGGGACGAGCGGTTCGTCGGCCATCCACACGACCATGGCCTCGAACTTGCTCATCATTTCCGGCAGGTTGCCGGAGCGGCAGATCACATCGCCGCGGCTGGCGTCGATTTCGTCTTCCAGTGTAAGCGTGACCGATTGCGGGGCGAATGCTTCTTCAAGATCGCCGTCGAAGGTGACGATCGACTTCACGCGGCTCGTCTTCCGCGAAGGCATGACGGTCACTTCGTCACCCGGCTTGATCGTGCCCGAGGCGATCGTGCCGCAGAATCCGCGGAAGTTGAGATGCGGCCGATTGACCACCTGCACCGGGAAGCGGAAGTCGTGCAGGTTGCGATCGGATCCAATGTAAACGTTCTCCAGCATGTGCATCAGCGGGGCACCTTCGTACCAGGGCATGTTCTCGCTGAGGTGCACTACGTTGTCGCCCATCAGAGCCGACATCGGGATGAAGTGGACGTCGTCCGACGACATCTTGGCGGCAAAGTCGAGGTAGTCGCTCTTGATCTGCTCGTAAACGTCTTGCGAGTAGTCGACCAGATCCATCTTGTTGACGGCGACGATGATGTGCTTGATACCGAGCAGCGAAGTGATGAAGCTGTGACGCTTCGTCTGCTCCATGACGCCGTGCCCAGGTCGGGCATCGATCAGGATGATCGCCAGGTCGCAGGTCGAAGCACCGGTCGCCATGTTGCGGGTGTACTGCTGATGGCCCGGCGTGTCGGCGATGATGAATTTTCGCTTGGCGGTGCTGAAGTAGCGATAGGCAACGTCGATCGTGATGCCCTGTTCGCGTTCGGCCTTGAGGCCATCGGTCAGCAAGGCCGGATCGAGCTGGCCGCTAACCGTTCCATGTACGATCGAATCGCGTTCGATGGCCGCGAGTTGATCTTCGTAGGCACTCTTCGATTCGATCAGCAACTTGCCGATCAGGGTGCTCTTGCCGTCGTCGACGCTACCGCAGGTCAAAAGACGAAGCAGCTCCTTTTGCTCGTGCTGAGCCAAGTAAGCATCGATATCGGTAGCGATCAGGTCGGAATGATGAGACATGTTCGTGAGCTATGTGTGTTGCGTTTGAGTCGGGGAAGAGGAAATTCTATGTGTCGGTTCTGCAGCTAACTCGCGGAAAGGGCGAGCCGCCTGATGAACACCGCCTTAGAAGTAACCTTCCTTCTTCTTGTCTTCCATGCTGCCTTCTTCGTCGTTATCGATCACGCGACCCTGGCGTTCGCTGGTCGTGCAAAGCAGCATCTCTTGAATAATCTCGGGAAGCGTGGTCGCTTCGGATTCGACCGCACCGGTCAGCGGGTAGCAACCGAGCGTACGGAAGCGAACCATCTTCTCCTCGGGCACTTCACCCGGCTCTAACTTCAAGCGATCGTCGTCAACCATGATCAGGTTGCCGTCTCGCTCGACCACCGGTCGCTTGGCCGCGAAGTAGAGCGGCACCAGCGGAATATTTTCCATATGGATGTATTGCCATACGTCGAGCTCGGTCCAGTTGGAGAGCGGGAAGACGCGAATGCTCTCGCCCTTGTTGACCTTGCCGTTGTAAAGGTTCCACAACTCCGGTCGCTGATTCTTGGGGTCCCAGCGGTGATGCTGATCGCGGAACGAGTAGACTCGTTCTTTCGCGCGGGACTTCTCTTCGTCCCGTCGAGCGCCACCAAACGCGGCATCGAACTCGTACTTGTCGAGTGCCTGCTTGAGCGCGTCGGTCTTCATGATCGTCGTGTGCTTGCCGCTATTCTCCAGCGGATCAAGGCCGAGCTTACGGCCCTCTTCGTTGGTGTAGGCAATAACGTCAAAGCCCAGCTCTTTCTTCGCGTAGTTCTCACGAAACTCAATCATCTCGCGGAACTTCCACGTCGTGTCGACGTGCATTAACGGAAACGGTGGCTTGCCCGGATAGAAGGCCTTCAGCGCCAGCTGCACCATCACGGACGAATCCTTGCCGATCGAGTAGAGCATGACCGGATTGTCAAATTCAGCGGCCACCTCGCGGAAGATCTGGATGCTCTCCGCTTCGAGCTGTTTCAGATGAGTCAGATTGTAGCTTGCCATCTCCGCTCTCGCGCCCGTTGTACCCCGGATATCATGCCCCGGAAGAAGCCCTGCGGTGTTGTATCTCATCCTACGCCCCACCGCAATCCCGGCGCGATGGACCCAAATGAGGTCGTTGGTTGACAGCCGCGCGAGCCTCCCTATAAT
>CAYLRE010000096.1:0-14736 GCA_964385715.1 uncultured Planctomycetaceae bacterium | reverse complement strand
TAGGAAATTATCGCGACTGGCGAGAACCAGGAAGGCTTCTAGGATCTCGGTCCGTTTGTGTTTCCCAAATCGCTTAGTCGAGCCTTCTAAGGCCGTGGTGACCGACCGCCGCACTGCCTGTGGATTGCGACGGCCACGTTTGTCTCGAGGTCTCGCCAGCTCGTCGTAGAGCTGTTCGGCCAATTCGATGACGGTCTGTGCCATCAAATCAGCCATCGGATTCGAGGGATCTTCTGCCGCGTTAATCAGGGCTGGCATCAGGTCGTAGTCGCAGAATTCAACGATCGCCTGACAGGCCGTCTCGCACTCAGCTTCATCACTACCGACGACGGCATTGCGCAAGGTTCCGGTCATGCGGCCCGAGCGGGCGCGAATAATCTCTTTCCAGTGCTCGTCCATCGACGGCAGGCGTTCTAGCAGTTCCTTGCCCCCGGCGTCACCGCGACGATCAAGCAAGGCGCAAAGGGCCCCGTCGCGCACCTCCGACCGAGCCGAGTCGAGCGAGGTCAGCAGGACGCTGACCGCCGCATCGTTCTTGGTCTTGGTCAAGAGCCGGAACGTTTTTTCCAATCCCTTCGCCACCGTTTTGTCCCCATTAACCGTTGTATCGTTGTCCCGATGGTGCCGGTGTCGTGCTGCGCTTTCGCGCAATCCGCTCAATATTTCTCCACCCAAAGATAGGTTAGTTATATGGCGGGGGGCGAAAATCTTGCCGGTTTCGGGTCCCCTTGCCGCCGGGGCGGGGCGGCCGGCTGCCGCTTGAAAAATCCGCCAATCACAGCCAAACTTAACCGTAGGGGTGCCGGTTAGTGTGGTCATGACGATATTGCTTCTCGCCGCAGCGATTCGCTCCCCTGGCGTACCATTTCCGGCGTGACCTGTTGTGACGATTGCCCGGCCGGACCTACGCACGACCGGCCAGTTCAGCGGGCCAAGAGCGTCACGTCCCCATGCCTCAACAGACGATGTCCTCAAAAGCCCCGTCCCAGGCAAGCTGGCCGCCCAAGGAAACCGGGCCGCCTCAAGTAACTGGGCCGCCCTGAAAAATTCGCGCCGTCCCCTGCCACAGGTGATTACCATGTCGCTTCCCCCTTCCCTACCGATCGATGCCCCGGAAGTACTAGAGCGAGAGTTTCTCGAGATTCGGGCCAAGCTGCTTCAGCTGGCCGCTTCGTTCGATCGCTTCGATCGGGGAGCTGGCAATGTTGATTCCGATCCGCGGCGCGACCTGATTCGCCGTGGGCTCGACATCCTGCAGAGTGACGCCACCGACAAGGCGGAGCAGATCCAGCTACTTTTTTCCCGCGAGTACGATGACAACTGGCAGCAGACTCTCGACATGCCAGCCAAGTAGCGGCCACGCCGCCGCGACGCCAAGCCGGCCGCCCCCTCACCGAGACCCAATCGATCCCTTCACGCCCAGCGGATGAGCCATGTATTACTTCGACCCTCACATTCACATGGTCTCGCGTACCACCGACGACTACGAGACCCTGGCCAAGATGGGATGCGTGGCTGTGAGCGAACCTGCCTTCTGGGCCGGCTTCGACCGCGGCACCGTCGATGGCTTCCGCGATTACTTCAATCAGCTGACCGGCTTCGAGCCGAAGCGTGCCGGCTGGTACGGCATCCAGCATTACACCTGGCTCTGCATCAATGCCAAGGAAGCGGAGAATGTCGAGCTCTCTCGCGAGGTGATCGCCATGATCCCCGAGTTCCTCGACCGCCCCGGCGTGTTGGGCATCGGCGAGATCGGGCTCAATAAGAATACCCGCAACGAGGCGATCGTCTTCCTCGAGCATCTCGATCTGGCGATGAAGACCAACGAGCAGATCCTGATCCATACGCCCCACCTTGAAGACAAGTACATGGGCACGCGGATGATTCTCGACATGCTGACCGACGACTCGCGAATCGACCGTTCCCGCGTGCTGGTCGACCACGTGGAGGAGCACACCGCGAAGATGGTCCTCGACGAAGGTTTCTGGGCGGGCATGACCCTCTACCCTGTGAGCAAGTGCACCCCGGAGCGCGCCGTCGATATCATCGAGATGTGCGGCCCGGAGCGGCTGCTGGTTAACTCTGCCGGCGACTGGGGCCCGTCGAAGCCGACGGCCGTGCCTGACTTGATTTTGGCGATGCGATTGCGTGGTCATTCGGAGAGTTTGATTCGCAAAGTGGTCTATGAGAATCCGCTCGAGTTCTTCTCCCAGAGCCGCAATTTCCATTTTAATCCGCCCGGCTCGACGGCCGACCCCGTCGTCATATAACGGCCGAGCAGCGCCGAGGCTTGAGGCCTGTAGGGTGCGTGCTTGCCCCGTGGGTGCCACTGGTAGCTCGCTACCAGTGCGTCTTGCTTTGGTGATTCTTGACGTCCGTGGTACCGCCATCGCTCCATTTTGAGCACTGGCTGACAAGCAGCCAGTGGCACCCTTCGGCATATCGTCATCCATCTTATGCCCCTTCTTGTGCAGATACAATTCCCACGTTTGTTCGCCACTTGTTCAACGGATGTTCGGGCATTGTTCGGCGTTTGTTCAACGTTTGTTTAATGGTTTCCTCTTAACCCGGTCGGGCGAAGCTCCCGCTGAGCCGTGGTGACCGTACGCGATCGGGCTGAAGACCGCTCCCCTAACCCGAAGCGTTAGCGAGGGACACGACCAGCCGGCTTTCACTCGACGAGCAAAAGTTTGCGACTCGAGGCATGTGCTCGAGTGACATTTCAATCCGCATAACATCGGTTGTCGCCTCAACATCGTTTGGTTGTGTCCCTCGCTTACGCTTCGGGTTACATCTTGCTGGCTGCCGCTCTCGTGGCCATTTCGCCCCATAAAAAAAGCCCGCACAGACTCTAGTTACCGATGCTGCGGGAGGGTCTCCCGACCATCCCACTCACGGACCTAAAGTCAGCGCGGGCTCTTTTTGATACCGAGTGATGCGACCAGCTAGCCGGCCGTCACACAGCTCTGCGGATACCACAGACGCGGTTCTATCTGTTGTCTTCTTTGTGGGAGGGCGAGCCGTCGATGCCTCGCGAGTGGAAGACCCACCTGCAACACAATCACGGCTCAATGTTATAGGGCGGCCTCCTGACCGTCCCACTTGCCTGAGCTACGACTCTCAGCTAAAGCTGATTTACTCAACGCCCATCACTATAGCGAGATTTTTGCAGATGTCAATTTTCAAAAAGAACCCGCGCCTGGGGAAGCACAACTAAACTTGGGTGCCATGCCCACGCTCGCGTGGGCATGTAGGTTACCAACAGCGACAGAGACGACACCCGGAAATCGATCATCAAAACATATACGCTTCGACACGAGAGATGCAGTACAAACAAGCATGACCACGTAAACGTGGGCATGGCACCCAAACTGGACACTTTCCTGCAACAAGCGGTCGACCGCATACCCGGCAAATACTCGTTGCCTTACGATTCCGCAGTGGTAGAATCGAGGCGAACCGGTTTCACACCAAAATATGCCCACGTAAACGTGGACATCGCATTCCGTGCATTCGAGATACTCTCGTCCGACGGTTGGAGCACGGGCCATGATGCAAAGCCATCGAAAACAGTGCAAGCGATATGACGTTCCCGGGGACGCTCACTGCCTTACCTTCTCATGCTTTCAGAGGCAACCACTTCTCAATCGTGACCGCACCCGACACTGGATGATCGAGGCCATTGATCGTTGCCGCGAAAAGCATCCCTTCAAACTGTGGGCATACGTGATTATGCCTGAGCACGTTCACATGGTCCTTCTTCCTCTTGAAGGCACACGAGTTTCTGCCCTGCTCAGCGCGATGAAACAATCCGTCGCGAAACGGGCGTTGTATTGGCTACGTGAGCATGCCCCGGATTATCTGACACAACTCGAAGACCTGCAACCCAACGGCAAACGACACTATCGGTTCTGGCAGCGTGGCGGTGGCTACGACCGCAATCTTCGCTCCGTGCGAGACGTTCACGAGAAGATTCGATACGTCCATGAGAACCCTGTGCGACGAGGACTCGTTAATCAAGCAAGCAGATGGATCTGGTCCAGCGCCAGAGCATGGTCGACAGGCGAGGACCAGCCGTTGGCGATCGACCGAGAATCGGTGCCGTCATTAACAGTGCTCGATGACCATCAAGACTCGTCCCTGATGAGATGACTCGATTCACAAGGAATGAAAATCGGGTGCCATGCCCACGCTCGCGTGGGCATGTGGATCGCGCCAAAGTCAGACGTGGCAAAGCAACGTCGTCATAGCACCGAACTCGTCTCTGTTGCACAACTTTGGTTCATCAAGCATGTCCACGTAAACGTGGACATGGCACCCTAGCAGCGCGTCAGCAGGAATCGGATCGCACAAACCTAGGCATGGCACCTCCACTTGAATCAACTAGAATTGGATTTTTGTTTCGCCCTCACTCCCCCCGACGGACTCAGACTCTTGACGAACGAAGCTTCAGAAGACCGGTCGCCCTACCAGGCTCCTCGGACCCCGTTGGTGGATCCTCCGTCCGGACGCCGGAAGTCTCCACTCAATCGCAAGACAAAGTGTCTGATATTTGTCTTGGTGTGGAGCGCGGTGGCAGCGTTCGTCGTGCCGTTCATTGTTATTTCCGCTCCCGATAAACCCGCCCTGCACTCCTTGGTCGCGATCACGGTATCGGCCGTCGCCATGCTCGTATGCCTGCAATGGATTCGATACGACGCCGAGGACCGAGAGTTCCAACTGTGGGAATACTTTTTCGTGTTCACCATCTTTTCTTGCGGGCTAGGCCTGATTCAGATTCCAATTTACTTTCTTCGCTCTCGAGGCCTACTCCACGGACTACTCATGACCCTTTTGAGCGCGGTTTTTGTCGCACTGATTTACTGCGTGATGTTCGCCGCCAGCGAGGCGTCGATCGCCGTTATCAGGGCCCTGGACTGGGTCTGATCGAAGGTTCATTGGTAACGTTTCGCGACTCGACGTCCGGCAATCTGCGTGGGGATTGATTGCAGAGCCACGAACTGACGATAGAATCGTAGTGATTGCTTACTGCTTGCTACGAATTCCCCAACACTTGCCACCGCCATGACCGCCCAGTCTAAGATTACTGACACCCAGTCCAACAATCTCGAATCCGAGTCTAAGAGCCCTGTTTCCATCTGGCACATTGTCGCGGCGCTCGCTATCGGCGGCGGCACCTGGGCTCTGAGCAGGTACTCGGGACCCGGTGTTTGGATTCCCGGTACGGCGGCCATCGTACTGTTGATCGCCTTAACGCAGTCACCCATCCGGCCGCAGCGGCTGATGGGATTCTTCGTCCTCGCAGGCGCCCATCTGATTTGGTTTCTTGTACTCGGTGTGGAGTCGGGCGCGTGGCGAACCCTGGCCGATGAGATCGCATTGTCGGTGATTATGATCGTCTGGCTCACCGTTCGCGAAGGTCCGGTGCCGGTGATGTCGGTGGCCGTCATTCTGATCTACTCGTCAATCCAGGTCGCCAAGGTTCTCTGGCCGCTGGAGATTGGTACGCCAGAGCACCGGGTGCTCACGGCCCACCTGGTGCTGCACGCCGCAACATTTCTGGCGCTGGCCGCCGGTTATGGACGCAGCGTGCGGCTCGCATCGCATTCGTCGGATCCCGAACTGGCGGAATAAGCGGTCGACAATGTTGCCGGTCATGGCGCGGGAACGTGTGGTCGCGGGCTAGTTTGCCGCCATGAGGATCAACACCCACACGACAGAGATACCCAGCAAGACGGTTCCGATGATGCCGAGGATCCAACCGGCCTGAACCATTCCTTCGCCGGACCGATCCATGGTGCCTCGCCGTATCTCTTCCAGATCGGCGTTGCCCATCACCCAGGCAACGGGCCCCAGGAAGCCGCAGATCACGATTCCCAATATCCCTAGAGTCAGAATCGCGGCACCCCGATTGGGCTGTAACCGGCGACTCGTCGGGCCCTCCGTCGTCGACGAAAATGGAGGCGAGGAATACGGGTTGGAACGACCGGTGTCGAAACTAAATGCAGACTCCTGTTGCTCGCCCGCGGTATCCGACGATTCGTCTGGCTCAACCAACTCCGCCATCGGCTCGTCCGCCGTAACGTCAACGGTACTGTTGCAATGCGGACAGCGTGCCCGACGCCCGGCATATTCGTCTCCCACCCGCAATAGACGACCACAACCGCTGCAAGAAAACTCGATTGCCATAAGACGTTACCCCTTTTAACAAATGCCGGACACCAGTGAGATCCAGCGATCGGATCCTGGCAAATCCCTTAACAGTCTAGTAGTCTAAACAACGTGTTGCCAAGTCGAACTGGCGATTTGCGCATTGCCATTCACGGTTAGCTATAATGAACCGCGCCGAAACGCGATGCCTGCGTAACTCACGGCAGTTCCAGAAGAAGCAGTGAATCGACAGCAAGACGACGCAACAACGACGAGGTCCGATCTCATGGCCAGAAAATTCTCTTCCATCTTTTTGACACTCGTGCTACTGGGCTCCCTGGTCCTGGTGGCCGGGTTCTTCGCCGGCTTCTTCCTCGAGCCATCCAACTTCGACTTGATTCATCAAATCGTGATCTGGTCCTTCACCTCGGTGGCGGCCCTTTGCCTGCTACTGATGCTCTCGCTTTCCTTGGAACCGGAGATCCGACCAAAAGCCGATACCGTCGGAGATGCGGACGACGTGCCAGGGGAAGTTATCGATGAATTCGAAACCGACCAAGATCACGAAAGCGACGTCGAACTGGCCGAACAGACATAGCGTCCTACGGCGGCGCATTTCATGGCGGTCTGACGCCCGTAACCCAACCACTGCCTACTCAATCACGGGGCAGCCTGACCGAAGGGAGCGACAAGAAGAACCATGTCCGAACTGCAGGTCACCGAGTTGATTGATGAAATGGTCGAGGTGCTGCACGGCGACGCCTCGCTTAGCGACTGGATCGCGCAGCGCTGCGACGGCTCAGTTTCGCCCGACATCCTGAGCGATTCGATGAGCGGCGTTACCGAGCAACTCGTGGCGGGCGAGTCACCTCAGTTGCCACTCTGGCAGCGACTCTTCACGGCCGTCGCCATGCAATCGGCGGAAAAGAACGGCCGGACATCGTTCGACGCCTGCGCTACTGCCATCGACTCGCTGGCGGAATTGATCGAGAAAGGCAGCCTCGACTCCGTAGCCCACTCTGACGTCGTCACGCTCGGAAGCACGCTAACGCTTCTCTTGGCGGCCCAGCGAAAACTACACCAGCGAATCGAATACGCCATTGGCCTGCTCTGTGAACGGCACGCCGAGAGCATATCGGAGATGGCCGAACGCTGCGAAGAACTGTGGCACCGCTGCGGCCAGATGAGCGGAGCCAGCAGCCTATTCGTGTGGGACCGCCGCCGCGAAGAATGGCGACTGTCGCAGGACTTCAAGCCGTACCGGCCGGAAGCATAGGCGCAGGTTTCTCCGCCAACAAAAAAAGGGAGAGCGAAGCTCCACATGCAAGCCTCGCCCTCCCAATATTTTCGCCACGCGTTTAGTGATCGTGGAAATCCGGCTCCTTCCCTTCGTACGCGCGGTAAAAGTCGAAGATCGCCTTCTTGAGCGTCTCAGCCGTCGCGGCGTCGGCACTCTGCTTCGTCTTCATGGCCGCCACCATCACGGCGTGAGCCGACTTGAGTTTGGCGTCGTAGCCTGGCTTATCGGCCTTGATGCGTTGCGTCATGAAGTACTGAGCGATGATGTGCTGGGTGTTGGTCGCGTGCTGTTCCTTGGTAGCAATCCAGCGGCCGAGCTGATTGGCCGATTGGGCATCGCCCTTGCCGGCCAGGTCGTTGATCTGAGCGATCGCCTTGGCAATCGTCTTGGTGTCTTCCAGCATCTGCTCGAAGCGCATCTGGTCGGCGTAGATACCGCACGGCACTTCGCAATGAGCTTGGGCCAGGCGAGCCGAGGTGAACAGCAACGTCAACATGGTGCAAGAAAGTAAGATGCGTTTCATCGGGTTGTCTCCTCAGGTGTGAGAGGTGGGGACTTTTTTGTTGTGTTTTGTAGCGGCGAAGCCGCACGTCGCTCCAGCAGCTATTTAAGTGGCTAGAATGCCTTTCGTCAAACGGACCGAGCAGTATCGGCGATTTTCGCGCAATAAAGTGGGAGCGAAAACGAATTCTTCATAGGGAGGTCATACTTTCGGCCTTCTCGCGCGGAAGCAACCACGGGCACAGAACCGTTAGAAAGGCTTTTGAGATGTCTTTGGCAGGGCTGGGTACCAGTAAGTATTTTGCGAAACGAATGCGTGAGGGCTGGGACGAACGCATCCGTCGAATGCGTGAACAAGCTAGCGGCCCGCGGACAGAACTTGTCGGCCGCGTCGACGAACTGGAAGACGACTTCGGTCGGGCACTCTTGCTACTGCAAACGCTGGCCGAGTTGTGCGTCTCCAAGGGTATTCTCACGCGCGATGAAATCACCGCCATGGCTGCGCGAGTCGACAAGGCGGATGGTGTGAAAGATGGCAAGCTCGACCCCAATGTCACGCGTCCGGAATCGAAGCGCCGCGAGAACGCCAAGAAACCGGTCTCGCCGAAGGAACATCTTCGCCAACTGGAAGAAACGGCGAGGGAGTAGATCCAGCGCTTACCCGACAACCCAGCCAGTGGCACCCAATCCCCCTTACGCCGCTTTGTCGCTCGCTCGGCGGGGCAGGTCGAGATTGAACAGCCCAAAAATCTCTTGCTGCGAGAGGCCCCTGTCACGCGGCGCTTCGCCTCCGTTGGCGAAGATGGTGTCGAACAGCTCCCGTTTCTCTTCCAGAATCTGGTTGATCCGTTCTTCGATGGTGTTGATCGCCAGATAACGCGAAACGGTCACCGCCCCGGCCGCGCCGATGCGGTGCGCCCGCGCGATCGCCTGATCTTCCACGGCCGGATTCCACCAGCGGTCGAACAAGAAGACGTACTGCGAGAATTGCAAGTTGAGCCCCACGCCCCCGGCCCCGTAGCTCATCAGGATCACGTGCGACTTCGGATTGTTGCGGAACTCGTCGATCACCTTGTCGCGCTGCTTCGACGGGACGCGACCGTGATACTCGAGTGGCCCGAAACGCTTCAGCCGCTTCGACAACCGGGTGAGCGTCTCCACCCATTGGCTAAACACGATTGCCTTCTTACCGCTGCGGGCGATTTCTTCCAGGTCAGCCTCCAGTTGGGCCAGCTTGGCACTCTCGCCCGTGGCGGGATCGAAGTTGCAAATCTGCTTGAGTCGCAACACGAGTTGGAAGACGTGCTGCACCGTGATCGAATCGCCCATTTCGGAGAGGCGAATCACGCCCTCCTCTTCCGCCTGGCGATAGGTCTCGAACTGCTCGGGCGTAAGCCGCAGCTCGGCGTCGCGAATCATCTTGGGTGGAAGATCATCAAGCACTAGATCTTTGGTGCGACGCAGCACATGATCGCTAATCGCGGAGGCGAGTCGCTTGGGCCGCATGCCGGGTGAAAGCATGCCGGGCGAGACGAACTCGAAGATGCCGACCAGATCATCGGCACTATTCTCAACCGGCGTTCCTGTCAGAGCCCAGCTACGTCGACGGGGAATATTGCAGACCGCCTGCGAAGTAGTGCCGTTGCGGTTTTTGATTCGCTGCGACTCGTCAAGCACGACAAGATCGTAAGTGCGGCCGGTATCTTCGATCAACCTTTGATCGCGATTCACCAACTCGTAGTTGGCGATCGTGACGATCGCGTCCGGCTGACTCCACTGCCAGCGCCGCTTCGCCTGATCGCCTTCGACCACGTTGAGCGGAATTTCGGGCGCCCACAGATTGAACTCCCGCTGCCAGTTCGAGACCAACGGCTTCGGGCAGATCAACAATACGCGTCTTACTTCGCCGGCATGAATGAGCAGCCGCAGCGTGGTGATCGACTGCATCGTCTTGCCGAGGCCCATCTCGTCGGCCAACACCGCGGAGTGCCGAGGGTATAAGAAAGCAATCCCTTCGAACTGATAAGGGAAGGGATGAAACGGCAGCGACAAAGTGCCGCCGAGCAGCGTCTCCAAGGCCGGCTGTAAGACGTAGAACAGTCGGTCTTCCAGTTTGACGATGTCCTCGGGCGGGGCGATGCGGGTTTTCTTGCGGGCGGAAGTCGAGGCCGCATCGGACATAGGCGAGCTCTTCGCGATCGCGGTGCGATTAGCAGCTTCTGCGGCGGCCTCGTCCGAAATCGCCGGCGGCTCGAAGTAGTACGACTGAACCTTCACCTTGCCACGTGAAGTGAGTGGCAACGATAACACACCGGGCGAGGCAACCTGCCAGTCGAGGTCGAGTCGTTCGATCTTGGGCGAACGGGCCAAGGCTCCCTGCATTCCGCTGGAGAAAAGCTCGACCGGAATCGCGGCGTCGAGGGAACGTACCTCGAGCGGGGATTCCTTAGGCTGCCAAGATTCACCAGGCGTGAAGGTCATGCAGGTCTCGTGCTCAATTGTCGCTGAATGCTCCGCATTCAGCTCGCTACCATTGTTTGTTTTCTAGCTACCGCCCTGCGCTCGACTGCTATATGCAGCAGTTGCTCTCGCTAACGCTTCGCACTTAGTAAAGGGTGCCACTGGCTCCGCCAGTGCGAATCGTTCCGTCAACTCGCCGTTTAACCATGGCTCGGCAGGAGCCTCGCCCTCCCGATACGGTTCCCGCAAGCACGCCCCTACCGCCCACCACCTGCTTCGGCGATCGCTTGGCGGATGCGTTCAAACGGTTCGGCCAGATCAAAGTTGTCGCCCAGGTTGTTCAACTGTTGGGTCACTTCCGATTCATGACCGGCACTCTCGGCAGCCAGCGCGACTCGATGCGCTCCGACCGAGAACATGGCTGGCGAACCGGAACCATCGTGTGCTGCGTCGACGCGGATCTGTTTTCCGTCGCTCTTGGTGAGCGTGTCGTTGCGATCCTGAAGTGCTTGTTCGACCAACACGACCGGCTGCTTGACCATCGATGACAAGGAAAGCATCTCGCTACAGTCGGTACAAATTAGGGCCGGTTTTTCTTTTGCCTGGCTAACTAATGAGTGGCCGATTTGTTCGCCATACAAATACGGTGCCAAAGTCGCCCCATAGAGAATTTCTTGGGCTCGGTTTGGTTTAACCGGGGCGGTGCAATGGAATTGCAGTGGCCGTCCGGAGCGATTCAATATGAGGTAACCGCCAAACAGGCCCCGACTGGCGCATTCGTGCACCGTCAGAAAACCCAAGGCAGCAGCCGACTTAGCGGAAGCCGTACTCATCAACAAACTCCAATCGTTGCGGGCGTGCGGGGGTGTCGATCTTGGAAGGGCCGCAAACGGGTGGTCGTAAGCGGCGGGGGGGCTTTGCCGGCTAAGTAGGTAGGATCACCGACTCGAATAAGCATCGGGACAAGGATTGGTAAGACTTTAGCGACGCCATTGCTATCAGCTAGCAAGTCCCGTTCCAAATAACCACTTACGTCGATGTCCGGATAGTCGACATCCACTGCGTGGGTGCTTATACTGAGGGGGCTGTTGAACTGAAGAACAAAACCTCCCCAGGGAAGTTGATACCTATGTCACAAGATCCACAACAGACTTCACCCTTGTTTACCCAGTTCGATATTTCTGCCGGAGCCCAAAGCGAAGACTCCCGAACGACGCCCAGCGAGCATGCTAGCGAGCAGACCGAATTGCTTCATCAAATCTTGGCCGCGGCCGATCGTCAGACCGAGCTGCTGGAAGAATTGGTTGCTAGCACCGGTGCCGCCCAGCGTCAAAGAAACAATGAACTGAACCAGTGGCGACGAGCCAATCCCTACCTGGCCAATAGCTGTCGATTGGCGGCTGAAGCGTTGGCTCAGGTGCAGTCGGAATTCCTCACGTCGCTGACCGCTGAGATTGAAGAGAACGCTGAAGACCTCAAAGATGGCGACTTCGTGTTCAACGAATTCGTCGATCGTTACGGCCCCCGTTTAGCCCACCTCAACGGGGTCCTGCAAATGCTCAGCCAGCTGAGCAGCCCTCCGGACGGAACCTAACCACCCTCACAGGACGAGACCTTCTTCGCCAAGAAAAGTCCCGCGGACATTTCTGTCCTGCGTGATTTTTTCGACTTCGCGAAAACTTTTCCTGTGCAGATATAGTGTTGTACCGAGCCCGCATGAAAATGTGCCCGCGTGGAATTGGCGGTGCACGGCTTTGTTAGCGCTTTGTCCACCCTCCCTCCCAAAATCGTAATTCCACGGAATTCTTAAACCACGAATTCCGACGCACTCCGTCGGTATCGACGTCGCTGACCGCCTGCATCTTGTCGTCCCACCTTGATCTGGCAGCGCGTCGGGTGCCATACGTTGACTCGTACCTGCCCTAAATACGATGACCCTATCGCTGCTTGAGACGCCTGCTGCGCCGCGTGCGCGATTCCGTTGGCCTTGGGCCTGCGCGGCGATGGCGATATTGATCGCGGGAGGTGCGTTGTTCCTGGCGAGCTGCCAGCAGCCAATCGAAATCGAGATGACCAAGCTCGACGACGCGCTGCTCACCACAATTTCACTGGAAGCGTCGCTCGACGACGTTACCGATGTGCATTGGCCCGGCTGGCGAGGCAACAACGCTAGTGGTGTTTCGGCTTGCCTGGATCTGCCGGTCGAATGGAACCATCGCGAAGGTTATCGCTGGCGGGTTTCGCTCAGTGGAGAAGGCAACAGTTCACCAGTCGTCTGGGCGGGTTCCGTGCTGACCACTTCCAATGTCGACGGTCAGTTGATCGTCGAGAGTCGTTCGCTGCTCGATGGCCAATCGATTTGGACGGCTAAGGCAGGTGAAGCGATCGGAGCCACGCACGTTAAGAACGGTCATGCCTCGGCCAGCGTCGCTACCGATGGTGAGCGAGTCTATGCCTTCTTCGGCAGCACCGGACTGTACTGCTTCGCCCTCGAAGATGGTGCTTCGCTGTGGCACAAGCAGCTTGGCGATTTGGAACATTACTGGGGCACCGCCTCAAGTCCGGTCTTGTACGAAGATCTGGTCATTCAAATGTGCGACAGCGATCACGAGTCATTTCTTGTCGCTTTGAATAAACTCAGCGGTAAAGAAGTGTGGCGCACGCCGCGACCCAGCTACGGCAGTTGGAGCACGCCGGTCTTCGTAACGGTGGAGCGGAACGGCAAGAAGTTCGTCGAGCTGATTGTCAACGGCACCGGCACCGACGACTCCCGCGGCGGCGAAGTGCTGGCCTACGATCCGCTATCGGGTCATCCGCTGTGGCGAGTGCGAGGCACCACCGACATTGCCTGCCCCACGGCGATTGTGCACAACGGCTTGGTCCTTTCCACGAGCGGACGACGTGGCCCGATCATCGCCATTCGTCCCGGCGGTTTTGGCGAAGTGACCGACAGCCATGTGGAATGGGAAGTTCCCCGCGGTGGTCCGTATGTACCGACCGGACTTGCCATCGATGGACGACTCTACCTCGTCGGCGACAGCGGCATCGCCAGCTGTTACGAAGTCAGCACGGGCGAACAACTTTGGCGAGAGCGAATCGGCGGTTCGTATACCGCGAGTCTCGTTGCCGGCGATGGCAAGATTTACGCCACCAGTGAAGAGGGCGACGTGACCGTCTTCGCCCAAGGCGACCAGTTCAAACTGCTGTCCAAGAACGCCATGAACGATCGTTGCCTGGCCACGCCTGCGATCGCCGCGGGGAACATCGTGCTGCGAACGGAGTCGCACCTGTATTGCATCGCCCCGATGCAACTGGCAGCGGCCGGGGAATAGGGTATTTCACCCCCAAACCGCACACATCTCCTTCGGCCCCCACCCCACCACTTGCAATTGGCCCCCTGGCATGAAACAAAGAGGGATTGCCCAGGCGTGCCGATAAGCCGCCTGACGCGACAAACATCCCATACCCAACGATTCAGCCCCGCCTAACGACATGACAGACAACAGCACAAGCGAACCTGTGTTTTCGGTCGCCACTGACGAACAGGTCGCCGCAGCCCGCGAGAAGCTCGACGCCCACGCCTATGAAATGGTGCAGTGGCATTTCCACGAGTCGACCGGGTGTCCGTTCTGGCTACAGTATGCCAAGGAACAGATCAACTTCGATCCGCTGACCGAAATCAAGACCTACGAGGATCTGAAGAAGTTCCCGCCGTTTGAAGATGAGTATCTTCGCGGTGGTCCTGCCGAACGTTGGATCCCCAAAGGCCTGGCTGGAAAGCCGGCGTACATTTTCGAGACCGGCGGCACCACCGGCACGCCCAAGTCGCGTGTGGTGATCGACGACTTCCGCATCGATTACGAGTTGTTTAGCGAGACGCTGCCGGACGAATATTTCCCGCGCGGCTCGAACTGGTTGATGCTCGGTCCTTCCGGCCCGCGTCGACTCCGCCTGGCGGTCGAACACCTGGCCCAATTCCGCGGCGGCATCAGCTTCTGCATTGACCTCGACCCGCGGTGGGTGGTGAAGTTGATCAAGAAGGGCGACATGGCCCAACTCGAGGCCTACAAGAAACATTGCGTTGACCAAGTGCTGACGATCCTCGACGCCGGGCACGACATCAAGTGCATGTTCACCACGCCCAAGCTGCTCGAGGCACTCGCCCTGGCACTGGAAGATCGTGGTAGCAGCATTCCCGACGTCGGCATCACCGGCATCTTTTCCGGCGGCACCGAGTTCACCCCGCAGTGGACGCGCTTCGCCACTGAGGAATTCTTGGGCGGCCTGCCACAAGATGGCGGCGTCTACATGACCCCGACTTACGG
>CAYLRE010000095.1:0-14990 GCA_964385715.1 uncultured Planctomycetaceae bacterium | reverse complement strand
ACAAACCGTTGGGAGACGCTCCGGAAACTGAAGCCGTGACCAGCGAGAGTGATGGGGCACAAGACGCCGCCGACAAGCCGAAGGTCAACATTCCTCGTCCGGCGATCAAAATTGGTTCGCAACGCACCAACACGCCAGCGCCGAAGGCCAAGCCGCAGGATCTGAAGACCGGGCCCGATGTGGCCACAGAACCACCGATCGGCACGCCTGTCGAAAAACCGAACTACCCGCCGCCACGACTCGACTCGAAACTGAGCCCCGAGTTGGAAGCGGAAATCGAAGCGGCCCTCGGTGGTGGATCACTCGATGACATCCTCGGTGGACCCGCGGCCGCCGGCGGCACTTCCGCTGGCGATACGCTCGAAGAAGACTCGCGTCACAAGGGTCGCGTGGTCGGCATGCACGGCGACGACGTCTTCATCGACCTCGGCACCCGAGATCAAGGTGTCGTTTCGGCCAAGCAGTTCGAGACCGTGCCAGAGATCGGCAGCGTGGTGGAAGTCTCGGTCGTACGGTTCAGTCCGGAAGAAGGCCTCTACACGGTCGTCATCCCCGGGGCGGCCGCCGATGTGGCCGACTGGTCGCAGGTGCAAGAAGGCATGGTCGTCGAGGCGACCGTGACCGGACACAACAAAGGCGGACTCGAATGCTCCGTGAACAGCCTTCGTGGCTTCATGCCGGTTAGCCAAATTTCGCTCTACCGCGTGGAAGACCTGGAGCAATTCGTCGGGCAGAAGCTCGACAGCGTGATCACCGAAGCGAACCCCGAACGACGGAATCTCGTGCTCAGCCACCGCGCAGTACTGGAACGCGATCGGGCTGAAAAGAAAGAGAAACTGATCGGCGAGTTGGCAGTCGGCCAGGAACGTGACGGAGTCGTCAGTCGCTTACAGCCGTTTGGTGCCTTTGTCGACCTCGGCGGCATCGATGGTCTGATTCACGTCAGCCAAATGAGCTGGGATCGGGTCAAGGATCCGAGCGAGATCCTGCAAGAAGGTCAGCAGGTAAAGGTAAAGATCGTGAAGATCGATCCCTCCTCCGGCAAGATCGGTCTCTCCTATCGCGACCAATTCGAGAACCCTTGGGTTGCCGCGGCAGGCAAGTACCCGGCGAGGACGATCGTTCGCGGTACGGTCAGCAAGTTGACCGACTTTGGCGCGTTCGTACGGCTCGAAGCGGGTATCGAAGGGTTAGTCCATATCTCGGAACTTTCGCACAAGCGAGTGTTCCGTTCGTCGGACGTGCTCACCGAAGGCCAAGAGGTCGACGTTCAGGTTCTCTCGATCGACATCGACGCTCAACGAATCAGCCTGTCAATGAAGGCACTCGAAGCGCGGCCCGAACCGACCGGCAAGGATCGCAAGCTGGCCGACGAAGACGTGCCAATCGATTCGCCCAAGATCAAGAACAAGCATCAAGGTCCGCTCAAGGGCGGCACCAACCGCGACAGCGGCGGCGAGCAGTTTGGGCTGAAGTGGTAGGAGGCCGAGCAGGGCACTGGTAGCAAGCTATCAGTGACACCCTCGCGCACGCATCACCCCAAGTAACTCTTGAGCATCCAGATCGTCTTTTCGTGCACCTGAATGCGGGCGATCATAAGATCTTCCGATTCGGAGTCGCCCACCTCGCCGGCGGCGTCGCGCGCGGTCTTTAAATCGCCAAGTAGTTTCTCATTCGCGCCAACAAGATGTTGCACCATCTCCTGGGCAGATGCATCTTCGGCAATCTCGGCAATGCCAGCCATAGCGGCCAAGTTAGCCAGTCCTCCGGGCGCCATCGCCCCTTTAGCGCGAATCCGTTCGGCAACTTCATCGACCGCCACAAACAGTTCGTTGTATTGTTCCTCGAACGCCGTGTGCAGCGAGAAGAACGACGGTCCGCGGACGTTCCAGTGACAGATGTGAGTCTGACCAATCAGGGCGTAGGTATCGGCTACAACCTGACGCAATGCGTTAACGACCTGGTCGCTCATGATATTGCCTTTCTGTTGAAATACCTCAGTCGCGGATCATTTCCTCTTGCCTTTCGTATTGTACGCGGCGGATATCTAGAAAGTAGCTGCCTCACACGATCACGCCGACGGAGCCGATGTGCATCGTGATTCGACCGGCTGTAGTCGCATATTCGGGACTACCCGCCGGCATGTCACCTCGCAGGATGACGATCTCTAACCCGACCGTGGTCAGCGAGAACCAGATCAGAGCGATCAACAGACATCGGCAGAAAGCTCCCAGGGGAAGCGGAGGCTGATTCCCTGATTCTGGGAGCGACTCGACAACGCAACGTGAAAACGATTGTCGAATTATATAGGGATTGCCGTCCGGACATTCCGTCAGACGCCACTCTCGTCCTATTCGTACCAGGTTTCAATCTTGACCGCGTAGGGCAGATCTGGTCGATTATCACCGGCCCCAAGGGCCGCTGTATCTTGTTTTCTAACAACGGCTTGCATCGACGCGCACGACGCGCGGTCCGTTTTTCTGTGACGCCAGGTGCCTCCGCGGCAACTTAGAGAAGACCGCGGACCACGGAAGGTCGCAGCGAACGGATGGCGGGAGATGGAGAGCGGCGTTGGATCTTTCCAGCCATACCGATGAGCAACTGGCGAGCGAAGCGGCGCGGGAAGGATCGGACGGTCCTGCCTTCAGCGAATTGCTTTCCCGTCACAAGGATCGCGTGTGGCACGTCTGTTACCGCTTGATGGGCAATGAATCGGACGCCAGCGACGCGGCCCAAGAGGTCTTCGTGCGGCTGTTTCTCAACCGCGCGAAGTTCGAAGGCCGCTCAAAATACTCCACCTGGGTGCATGGCATCGCGGTGCGAACCTGCCTGACGCTGCGGCGTTCACGAGGCCGTCGCGCCAAACACGAATCGGTTGTGGAGACGCAGCCCGAAACGCCAACGGCCGGTAGCGAAAGCCAAGAGGCGGCGTCGCGGATCGACCTGATGCAGATGCTCGAAGCGTTGAGCGAAGAAGACCGCGCGATGCTGATTTTGAAACACGCTGAGAATTACAGTTACGCGGAGCTTGCCGAGATGTTTGAGCTCTCGGAGAGTGCCTGCAAAATGCGTCTAAGTCGTGCCCGGGAACGACTTAAGGAACTTTTTCCAAATCAAATGTGACGGATCGCCAAGCCATGGCAACAAACTTTTTAGACCAGCTGGCCGAAACGGAAGTTCCGCCCACCCCGGAGCATTTCGAAGACGGCCTGCACGAACGTCTGAATCAGGCGTTGACCACATCGCACCTACTGACGTTCGTGGCCAGAAGTGTCCCGTATGTACTCAAGCACCTCTGGCCAGCGGCCCTGTTTTTAGTTCGCTTCACGATTAGTGGAGAACTGAATCGAGCAAGCGGCAACGAAACGAACAACGACAGGCTAAACGACGACATTCCGAACGGCGACAACGACTCCGACACGATCTAAGTAACTACAACGCTGAGTATCATTCCGCCCCATTTATCGGCGGCCATTTTCATCCCCGTATTGTTTCCTTCCAACAGTAAACTCTTTTTTGAAGAGGAGAACGTCATGCAATTTTTCAATCTTCTGGCACAAGGTGGACCGGTCGAAACCGGCATGGAAAAGACGGCAGAAGCAACCATGAGCGCTTGGACCGCTTTGAAGCAAAGCTTCTACGACGCAATGATGCAGATCGTCGAGTTCGGGCCCCGCATCGTGGCGGCCGTGGTTATTCTCGTGGTCGGCTACTTCGTCGCCAAGTATGTTTCCCGAGCCGCCGTCGCGCTGTTCGATCGCATCGGCATGCAACGTGCCGCCGAACGCAGCGAACTGGCCGACTCGATGAAACAAGTTGGCATTCAACGCACGATTCCGCAGATCTTGGGTCTGATCATCTTTTGGTCGTTCATCGGCATTTTCATGATGGCCTGTCTGAGCGTACTGAAGCTGCCAGGCGTTAGCGAAGCAATCCAGCAAATCGTGAACTACGTGCCGCAGGTACTCGGTGCCACGGTGATGGTCGTCGTCGGTCTGTTGGTCGCGTCGCTATTGCGAGGCGTGATTGCCACCAGCGCTGATCGCGTTGGCCTGTCGTACGCCCAACAGCTGGCGACCGGTTGTTACTACGCCCTCGGCCTGTTAGTTTTCCTGGCCGCCTTCAAGCAACTCAACATTGAGTTTGAGCTGTTGAACTACGCGATCCTGATCGTGCTCGGTGGAGCGGCCGTTGGCTTCGGCCTTTCGTTTGGAATGGGCGGTCGCGACGTGGTGGCCGGCATTCTCTCCGGTTACTATATCCGCCAGCGGATTCATTCCGGTGATTCGGTCAACGTCGCCGGCATGGAAGGAACCGTCCGTGACATCGGTGCCGTGGCTACGACGATCGAGACCGAAGAAAATGGCCTCATGCATCGCCACAGCGTGCCGAACGTGAAGATGCTCAACGAAGCGGTTCGCTAAGTGACCGCAACGAGTAACTCGTAGGGCACACTGTGCTTTCCGAGACCAACTCCAACACGAAGAATTCTCCGTTCTTCAAGTACCAGCAGCCCCGAGGGTTCGACGTGAGCCTCTCGGGGCTGTTTCGCTTTGTGGATCACAGCTCAAGCTTTGTTCAACGCCATGGCCCAACGGCGAAACTCCGCGTCGCCCAGATAGACCGCTTCGCGAGAGAGCTGGAACATCAGCTCCGACTCTGGCCAGCCGAGCGTCTTGAGCAGTTGATCGAAACGCTCCGGTGGGCACGTTCCCTTTAAGTCGACGTGGTTGAGCCGCCCCCCGCGATCATAGAGCACACCATCGAGCTGCCACCACGTGTTTTCCTCAGAGGACGATGTCCAGACGAAGGACCCATCCGGCTCGACGAACAGACGCTCGCAGCGTTCCATATACTCGAGCGCCTCCTCAAAGCTTACCGACAGCGGTGTGGCCAACTCATCGACGCCGACTTGCAATGTCTGCAAAGCTTGGCCGCGCAGCTCGATCTCCGCCCCGCCTGAAACATCGGCACCGCGAGCGTGAATCGACACATGCAATTCGAACAAGGGCAGGGGAGTTGGCTCGCTATTCACCACCGCGCTACTCTTTCACTTCCGCCACTTCCGCGGCTAACCACTCGAGATAGGCTCCGCTGCCATCGATGATTTCCGTGGCGACGACTTCTGGTACATCGTAGGAATGCAACTCAAGAATGGCACTTCGCAATGAATCGAAACGCGTGGCGGTCGTCTTCATCGTGCAGAGCCACTCGGCCGACGACTGCACGACGCCTTCCCAGCGGTAAGTGCTCTGAATCGGACCTTGCACCTGCACGCAGGCGGCCAGACGCCGCCCGACGAGCGCCGCCGCTAACTGGTTAGCTTCGTCCTGCGTTTCACAGGTAGTCGCCACTTGGAGAAATATTGACATGGGACTTTCTTTGAAAAGCGTGCGTCCTATCGTGTGTCTATTGGACAGGATGAACAGGATCGACGAGATCAGACACCCTGCTTCATTCTGGCTTTGCTGTCATTTGTTCTTCGTAGGGCATGCTGTCCATGCGGGTGCCACTGCTGGCTAGTCCAGCAGTGCGAAACATGCCGTCAACTCCTAGTTCAACCATGGCTCGGCAGGAGCCTCGCCCTCCCGATACGTCTTCTGTTCGCACGCCAGCACGTAGCGCGTAGGGCACGCTGTGCGTGCCGGAACTCATTTCCTGCCGGTCGTTGCCCTGGTTCCGTCAGGCACAGCCTGACCTACCGCTCCAGCGGAATGCGGAGCATTCAGCGACATTAGGCAATGACATTTCGCCGGGTACCACTGGCTCTGCCAGTGTTTATCGCGATTGGTTGTTGTTCAGCTACCGCCCTGTGCTCGGCTGACGCCTTTACGTCGCTTGGTCGTGTCCCTCGCTGACGCTTCGGGTTACGGGCATTATCATCCCGTAACGTCTTACGTCAACGATTGCAAAATTTCGCTCACACTTCGCGCCTATGACTACGGTCGTGCTTACATCTTCACCGCGCATCGTACAACGAGGACGCGATGAGTTCCAGTTGCGGTACCAGATGCCTTCGATGCGTGTAAACACCGTGCCCGAACATGTGCGCGGCGCGACGATGACTCGACAGTCCGTAATCGATCAGTAGCGTCTCACCGGCAAGTCGCGTTAACTGACCCTGATGCACGGTCGCACCTTCACGAACCCGTACACCAGCAGCGAGCGCGGGAAAGTAACGTCGCCAAGTCTTTTCGCCACCAAGGAGTCGCCGTAGGCGATGGTTGGCCAGCCATTGCCGTGGACAGAGCCAGGATGGCGCAAAGTTGGAACCTGTGATGCCAATCTGATGCACATAGTCGCCATCAGCTCCGTCAGGAAACTCGGCCAGCGATCGTGGCAGCGAGGTTTGTTCTGCCGGCAGGCCTGGCCTGGGACGATGATTCACAATATGGAGCAGCTTGCCACACCCGGTTTTGGCGAACGGATAAACGATGGGAGTGCCCAGCGTCACGAAGTCGAGCTGCTCCGGTCGCACCGGCAGGTCATTTCTCTCCAGCCGCTCACGAACCCGCAGCCACGCCGGCCGCGCGGTTTCAGGGGCGCTCGTGCGAGCGAACGCCTCGACCGCATCGAAGAACTGATCACGCCATGCCAGAGAGCCGCTGAGCAAACAGCTCATCAATGCCAGCACATTTCCGCCATGGCTCTGCGCCAGGAACAACAACCGATCCTCCGGCCCCCACGACTGCTCGAACAGATCGTCGAGAAAGGCGATCGCCCCTGCCACGCGGCCGAAGTGATGATTCTCGCCCGACCAGTAGAGTCGCTCAACGCGAGGTCCTCTACCATCATCTCGCTGCAGTCCATGCTCCATCGCCGCCGCATAGCCTGGCAAAAAATTTCCCGACTCGCCAAACGTGGCGTCGATCATGCGAATTGTCTTCTCGCGGGCTAAGCGAGTCAGGCCGGGAACCCACGGATCGAGACTGGTAAAAAAACCAAACGGGTCGTCACCACAGAAAGTTCCGTTAAGCAGATAGATCGACGAAATACCGGCAGCGTGAAAACGCTCTCGCACCGGGACCATGCGATCGTCCCACTCGTGCCGGCTCCTCGGCGCCGGCGGAATGTCCAGCAGACGATAGCCGTCGGACGCGTGCGATGGTTCGGCGACTGATTCTGCTTGGTTCATGGAATCGGAAAACTTCGGCCAGTCTCTGTGATACTCGTGGTGCTATCCTACAACGATCTCGGCAGTCGAGGACACCTAGGTTATCCCATGGTGTATGATAGCCCAAATGTGTGGACGATTTACGCTACGAACGCCCGCGAGTGTGCTCATCGAGATGTTCGGCCTTGGGACGTTTGGCCTCGGGGGCGATGCCGACGAGCCTGCGCTGCCGTTGTTCGAGCCCCGCTACAACATCGCGCCCACGCAATCGATTTGGGCGGTGCGTGAATCAACGGTCACCGAACCGGCCGCAGCGGCGTCCACCACGACTGGGTCCAGTCGAGAAGCCGTGCAGCTGCATTGGGGCCTGATTCCGTCATGGGCTAAAGATGTGGTCATCGGCAACCGGATGATCAACGCCCGCGCAGAAAGCGTGGCGGAAAAGCCGGCCTACCGTCATGCCTTCCGAAAGCAGCGCTGCCTGATCCTGACTGACGGCTACTACGAATGGCAGAAGGGGGGCACGGGTCCCAAGCAACCGTACTACTTCCACCGACCAGACGGAAAGCCATTCGCGTTGGCCGGGCTTTGGGAGCGCTGGGAAGGCGATCCGTCTTCGCCGCCTGATCGCGATTCGAGCGTTAAGAAGAAAGCGACATCCGAGCGCCAACAGACGTTGTTCGGTGAAGAGGTCGACGAAGAACGAGATGCCAACACAGACGCGGCGGCAGCCGACTCACCGAAATCGGTGATCGAGTCGTGCACCATCATTACCACGCGGCCTAATGCGCTCGCCGCCACGGTCCATGATCGGATGCCGGTCATCCTGCACGACCGCGACTTCGGCACCTGGCTTGATCGCAACGAACAAGATGCCGAGCAACTCGGACAGCTGCTTGTCCCGCTGGCGGAGGATGACTTCCTGATCGCGGAACCGGTCAGCACGTTCGTAAATAAGCCGACGAACGACGGTCCCGCCTGCATCGAACCGCTATAGATCGGCCGCTGGGGACAGGAACCCAGCTTCAGGCGCAAATCGACATCGTCTGCTATAATTGATGGCTCACCCAGGGGGCATGAGATAGATCGACAGACCGCTGGATTGGCGGGGCTCGTCCCAAGAGTTTGTCTGGTCTATGGAATACGCACCAATGCCGACAGAACCAACCTCGGGCATGGATAACGGTTCGAGGACTTGCCGCCCATGGCGACCCCGGATGAAGTTCGATTAACGCAAGAAGTCGACCAGCTTCGGCGGCGTGTCGTCGAACTTGAAGACGAGCTGCGGCAGACGCAAATCTCGCTTGGCGATCTCGATCAGCATTACGCCACGGCGCCAATCGGACTTTGTCTGGTTGATACCGATTTACGCTTTGTTCGAATCAATCAGCGGCTGGCCGACATCAATGGCCGCTCAATCGCCGAGCACATTGGCCACCATCTCAGCGAAATCGTCCCGCAAATCTACGATTTCATCGAACCGATCTATCGTCAGGTCATCAAGACGGGCGAACCGGCGTTGAATTTTGAGGTCGAAGGGGTGGCCCCTTTCGCCCCCAACGTCACATCAACATTTCTCGTCAGCTACTATCCGGTCAAAGGGACCAACGACGAGGTCGTCGGTGTCAGCTGCGTTGTTCAGGACATCTCAGCCCGCAAGCAGGCCGAACAGGCTCACCTGGAAAGCGAGCAGCGATTGCGGACCATTCTCGACAATGCCCCCGAGGCGATCGTGGTCTTCGATGTCGACGCCGACAAGTTTGTCGACTGGAACGACAATGCACTGCGACTCTTCAAGACTGACGGTGAGACTCTAGCGACACTTAGTCCGTTGGAGCTGAGCCCTCGGGTACAGCCAGACGGTAGTCGGTCCGACGAGACGGGCCCGATCCTGATCGATCTCGCGATGCGGGGCGACGCCCCGGTTTTTGAATGGACGCACCATGACTCGACCGGACACGAGATCCCCTGCGACATCCGCCTGGTCCGGCTGCCGATGTCGGGTCGCAGATTGATCCGTGGCAGCATCACCGATATCACCGAACGAAAACGAATCGAAGCGTTGTCGCAGCAAGCGCAGGCCGAACTCGAAGAGCGCGTCGCACAGCGGACTGCCGAACTGACGCAGTCGACCCGCGAACTCGAACGTTCTGAGGAGCGGTTGCGCAGTTTGATCGCGACCGCTCCCGATCTGATCATCACCATCGCCCCCGACGGAACACTGCAGTACATCAACCGCGTCACCACAGGCTACAACCCCGACGACATCATCGGCACCAGCGCGTACGACTACGTACTACCAGAATACCGGCAAGCCATGAAGGACGCCGTCGAAACGGTATTCACGACCGGGGAGTTTGTCAGCCTGGAATTGGCAGCCATGGGATCCGACGGCAGTACCGAATGGTATCAGTCTCGGCTTGGTCCCTTTCGTGAGCAGGGCGAGATCGTGGCGGTGACCAGTATTGCCACGGTCATCACCGCCCGCAAGGAAGCGGAAGAGCGTATTCAAGCGGAACAACGTCTGCTACGAAAGCTGCTCGCCTTGCAGGAGAACGAGCGTCGCATGGTCGCTCATGACATTCACGATGGGTTCGTGCAGTATGTCGTCGGGGCCCACATGTGCGCGCAAGGAATCCCCCATCGGACCAGCGAGCAAGATGAAGTCCGTCCTGTCATCGAAGACATCAACACCTATTTACAAAAGGCCATTTCGGAAGGGCGGCGGCTGATCCGCGATCTGAGACCGCTCGTACTCGACGAGGCGGGTATCGTCGAATCATTAACGCACCTGATCGCCGACAAGCAACAGCACGACAAACTGTCGGTCGCCTTTGAACACGACGTCCAGTTCGATCGGCTGGAACGCATGTTGGAAGGGGCCATCTTCCGAATCGTTCAGGAGTCCCTTACCAACATCAAGAAACACAGCCAGGTGAGTCATGCCGGCGTGCAGCTAACACAGATCGGCGACATGCTGGAAATCGTTGTACGGGACCAAGGCGTGGGCTTCGACCCCAACGAAGTGGCCCCCGATCGGTTCGGATTGCGCGGGATTCGTGAACGAGCTCGCCTCTTCGGTGGGTCCGCCACCATCGATAGTTCGCCCGGCCAGGGCACCTCGATACAAGCCAGTTTGCCACTTTCCCCGCCGCCAGTCGACTTCGAAATCTAGTTCCAAACAACCGCCATTCGGTTGACGGGTCCTCGCCCCGGAATCACAATAGCGAGGCATCGACTAACGCATTCGGCGCTACCAGGTATCCGGCGCTACAGGGAGACTACTACCGTGCCATCTTGGAGCGTCCTGACACGCAAGTTCCGAACCTTTCGCCGTCGGGTTCTCCGCAACGTCTACCAGCGACTTCGTCCGGCAGCCAAGACAACGCCGGTGTTCATCGTCGGCAGCCAGCGCTCTGGAACGAGCATGACGCTTCGCGTGTTCGCGCTGAGCTTGGACGCCACGACGTTCAACATGCAAGACGATAGCGTCTACACCGATGGCGTTCTGCTGGCGCCGGAGATCATTCACTCGCTGCTCGATAACAGCCGCGGGACCGTGACGGTCTTCAAGCCGATGAACGAGATTCAGGAAATCCCGCAATTCCTCAAAGAGTATCCCGGGGTCAAGATCATCTGGCTCGTCCGCAACTGGGCAGACGCCGTCAATTCTTGCATTCGCCAGTGGCCTCATTTCCGCACCACGCTCAAGGCCATGGCCGAAGACCCGGAGAATGCCGGCTGGCACGGTGCCAAGTTGACGGAGCGTCAGCGACAGGCGCTCCGCGAGCATTATCATGACGACATGTCACTCGAATCCGCCTACGCGCTTTTTTGGTACGTGCGCAACCTGTTCTATTTCGAATTCGCACTCGATCAAGAATCGGACGTTCGACTCATTCGGTATGAGTCGATCGTGCAGCAGCCTAAAGAAACTTTTCGCGAGATCTTTGAGTTCGTCGGCTGCCCGTTTTCGACCGCCTGCACGAGCGAAATATTCAGTAGTTCGATTGGCAAGAACGCCGAACCCGATGTTGAGCCGGCCATTGCGGATCTGGCTCGCGGCCTGCACCAACAACTGATTGAGCAGATCGAAAGCGTTGGCTAACCGGCTGTGAGAAACACCGGGCTGGGGCAACTGGCACCCCGAAAATCTCGCTAACGCAGGCGGAATTCGACAGGCAATCGCTCGACGCTATCGACCGCCACCCCGTCCCGTGTTCGAGGCACGCTGTGCCACTGCCGGACCGCATTCACGGCGGCCGCATCGAGTGCCGGGTGACCGCTGCTGCGGTCCACCTCGACGCGAGTAATCATTCCGGATGCCGAAACGTGAATCTTCAGAAGGACCGTTCCTTCCACCCCCGCGCGTCGCAAGGCGGCCGGATAGACCGGCGGAGTATTGCGCGGCAAGCTCAGATCGGGTGGGGTTTCCTCATGCCCTAACGATTCTTGCTTTCGCGTCGCGGCAAGGCGTTCTTGCTGAGCAAGTGCCACCTCGTCAACTACTTCGACAGGCAGATCCTCGACATCGACCTCTTCGACCAGTTCTTCCTCGAGTTCTGTGTCGTCAAGCTCTTCCGTCAGATCCGTCGTTTCCGCTTCGTCCAAGTCGGTGGCGACCAATTCATCCGACGGCAATTCGGCCAACGGTTCCACCGTCGGTGCGTGCTCGTAGCGAACATCGCCCACCGTTGCCCAATCGGTAGACACCACGACTGGCTTGGGCGGCTCGGGCATCACCATCGTGGGCGTCACGGCCTCTGTCGTTTCGATGTCTTCCGACTCGTACTCAATGCTCACCGTGATCGGCTTGCCTGGCAAACGAATCCGTTTCAGCGGCTCAGCAATGACCAGCCAACCAGCAACACCTGCGACCGCGGCATGCACCGCGACCGAGGCTACCACGCTTTCGGTGGTGGTCGAACTCAAGAATTTAAAAACCGGTGCGAGCATCGGTGGATTGCCAGTTACAAGAAAAACCCCTTAGCCCCTAATTATGGGCCAGAAACCGGGTTCCTGGCAAGCTTCGCCAACCACCTCCTGGCCGTAGAAATCGCCCTCTGGCCACCTTTTTGGGCGATTCTACCGGTTCTCGGGCGATCTCCGTCCATCGACGACGCCAGCCACATCGGTCGCCTACTGCAGCAGCTCGTAGGAGAGCGTGGCCCCCACGCCTGGTCCATCGCTTCCAGAACCATGAACGCGATACTGCTCGTCGAAAATGTTATTCACAACGAGCGAGAGTCGCTGGCGAGGACTGATCATGCGACCGTAACGAAGATTGAGCGTCACGTAGCCTGGCGTGCCATCGGCTGGAATGCGCCGTACGTCGGTTGCATCGCGTGCCGAAAGGCGATCCTGCTCACGAGCCATCCAGGCGTAGACGTCGAACCACTCTCGACCTTCGCACCAGCGGCGGCGAAGTCCGAGCACGCCCTGCGACGGCGGAATACGGCTAAGCGGTTCCTGATCGATCTCATTGCGACCGAAGGTGTACCAGAAGTTTCCGTAAGCGCTCCAGCAGTTCCCGAGCAAGTACTCGCCGCTGGTTTCGACACCTTGTAGGAACGATTCCTTGTTCACTCGTTCAAGCAAATTCGCACCGCCCGGCTGGCGAAGAATATGGTCTTGCAAGTCGGTCCACCACACGAACACTTGGCCTCGGAAGTTGCAGCCGTCGTACTTGGCACCAACTTCGTACGTGATGCTGGTCTCGGGATCGAGCAACGGATTTGGCTCCGCTACGCCAGCGAACTGGTTATCGTTGACCGCCGCCAGATCATCGAGATTCGGAGCCCGAAACCCTTCGCTCACCGAGGCGATAAGATTCGTGCAGGCGTTCAATTCATAGGTCAAACCGACGCTGCCCATCCAATCTGAATACTCCGGATCGATCTTTCCAATCGGGGCCCCGTTCGCATCAATCACCGTAGCCGCAGTCGTAACGTGCTCGAACCGTACACCAGCATTGGCGTGCAGGCGATCGGTCAGCTGGTTATCCCACTGCAGGAACACGCCGTAGCGAGAATACCAGGCGTCGTTGGGGAACTGAGGCAGATCGTTGTCGCCGTCGGGATTGAAAATCGAGCTATCGATTTCGTCGTGATACCAGTCGACGCCGTAGGTAAGCCAACCGCAGTCGCATAGATCGGTACCAAACACGGCAGTCACGCCGGTCTGTTCGTTCGTGAACTTACGCTGCGCGTCGAATGTGCCAATCGGACGCGAATCGATGCGAACTTCCTTCGTGCGATGGATCGAGGCCGTGATCTGGTAGCTGTTCAGCCAACCGCAGCAATCTTCGCCCTGAAAACGAACGTACATCAGGTCGCGCTGCTGCGGATCAAAGATCGTCTCGCGATCCTGCGGGAACCGATCGGTCCGAAAGATGTCCTCGCCGGCAAAATGCTGGAAAGAAACAATCACTTCGTCCCAGTTGGTCAACGCATAGTTCAATTTCAAGTCGGCCGAGCCGTACCGCCAACTTGTGGCCGGTTGCCGCCCCGGATCGAACCCAGGCGGAGCATCCGGAGTTCCACCGATGTCGAGGTTGTTGTAGTTGCCGTAACCACCGCCGGCATAGAAGCCCATCTGCTCGAATGAACCCTCGACGTTCAACCGCCCGGTGTAGCCGAGATCAGCCGTGCTGAATCGCTGTACGGTCGTGCCAGTTGTCCAGTCGTAGCCCGTAATGGTCGACTTCTTGGTAATTACATTGATCACGCCACCGATCGCGTCACCGCCGTAGAGCACGCTGCCGGGCCCACGAATGACTTCGATCCGTTCAACCATGTTGGGATCGATGGTGTTGAAGTATTGGTTCGGTCCCGCCCGGAATGTGAATTCGTCATGCGAATTCCATCGACAAGAATCAGCACCTGATTGCCCGTCAAACCACGCACAAAGGGAGACGACTGCCCGCGACCGGTTCGCTGAATCATCACGCCTGGCGTCGTTTCCAGGGCTTGTCCCAAGTCGATGGCCGCCGACTCGTCAATCTGCTGACGTGTCACAATGTCGATAGCCCGACTGGAATCGAACAACGATTGATAGGGATTGCCGCGTGACCCGCCATCGAGCTGATTGATCATAAAATCAGAAGGGGACGGAAACAGCGGAGGCGTGTCGGAGAAATCGTCGCCTGCTTGGCCTTCAACAACGACCCCTTCTAGCGGATCGGTCGGGGTGTCGGAATCGTCCACCGTGGGCAAATCATCTTCTTCCGCTTCCCCTTCGACCACAACCGGTGGCAGCGGCGGTTCATCGACCGTCGGTTGTGCCCACGCAGCGCAGGGCAGCAGAATACAAGACAACAGCAGCGCCACCACGGACGCGCATACAAACCGCAAGTTCACGAGTCGTATCCCCCCAACTAAAAAACGAATGCCCGCGTGAAAACTCGAGGAATTCGCACCGATGGCGCAGCCCTCGCGCATTGCACGCATGACCCGTATCGGCTTGCGCAGGCGGCAAACTTAAACATCGCCGCCGCTAGCAGGGGAGATAAGATGCAAACAGAAATGCCAGCGTTGCTAGCGTGTTGGCGATGAAGACCGTGAGTTGTGGGCAGCGCATCCGTCAAGCACACGCGGGGATGGGCATGCCCGGGAACCGAACGCGCCATTTTTTGGCCGAAGGCCAATGACATCGTAGCCTAGGTCGAGCGAAGCGATGGCCTAGGTAACGATTCCACTTGAAAAACGGTTTGGCTGAAAGCCATAGTCACTCGGTCAGAAGACTCGGTGATTATGGCCGTTGGCCAAACGACGACAAATCGAAAACTCCAACGAGACCTGGGGCGATGCCCCAGGCTATGGTGTGGTTGGCCTTTGGCCAAACGGCAGAATGAACGCCTTTCAAATTGCCACCGGAC
>CAYLRE010000094.1:0-15074 GCA_964385715.1 uncultured Planctomycetaceae bacterium | reverse complement strand
TATTGACCTTGGGGATGCCAGCAGCGAAAGCGTAACGGCTATTCCGGTTGTAGGGACAGACAGCCTGTGGAGAACGAGGTGGGTGAACTTTCAGGAGTCCTGTCCACTTCTCTCTTCGGGCGAGTCTCCGTCCTCGTCTGTCGTGTCCCATCGAGCTGTTTCTTGACGGCCAAGGGGGGCTCGATACGATACAGTACAACTGGCCGAGCGCTACAGCGGAATCGAGGCAACATCCAGCGATCGGTTTCTAAATTCTCGCCAGCAGCAACGGGCATTCATCCAACTTTCTCTTTCCGATTGGTCTAATTACCACGATGCGACAGACGCCATTCATTCTCTCGCTCTTCATATTGTCGCTCTGTTACACGCTGTTGAACGTCGCGTTTGCTGACGACGCCACGCCCCTTAAGACAGGCGATCGCGTCGTGTTAGTCCAAGATACCGTCGTGCGAAATCAAAACGAACAAATGGGCGTCATCCCGCGAGGGACGCTATTAACCGTGCTCGCCATCGACGGGGCGAGTCTTTCGATCGACACTCCCTACCGAGGTCAGATCAATACTGGCAATGTCGTTCCACTTGCGAACGCCGAGGCCTACTTCGCCGACAAGTTGCGTCGCGATCCCAACGACGTCATTGCTATTGCTACCCGAGGGCAAATGCGACATGCCCAGAATCGCGCAGAGCAGGCCCAAGCTGATTTCAACGACGCGATCCGACTACGGTCCAAGGACGGCAATTTGTACTTTTTGCGTGGCCAAGCCTACCTGTCCCTCGAACAACTCGATCGTGCGAAACAGGACTTCACGCAAGCATCTCGATATACCAAGACCGCACGTATCTATACTGCCAAAGGCGAACTTCACCTTCGGCAGCTCGATCGAACCGCCGCCCGCATTGCATTTACGAATGCCATCAAACTCGATGGCGACTACGTCCCCGCACATCTGGGACTGGGAACCGTCTACCTAGAAGAACGAGATCCCGAGGCCGCCATCGCGCAGTTTGAAATCGCGCTCACCCACGGGCCTCATGAATCGCGGGCACATGCTCTCAAAGCGCAAGCGCTCGTTGACCAGGACAAGCTCGAAGAGGCGATTGCTTCGTACGATCGGGCCCTAGAACTCGACAACAACTCGATCGACGCCCGCTTTGGCCGTGGGATGGTCCGCTTCTACCGCGGAGAACGTTCGCTCGCCGAAGCCGATTGGGACGCGACCGAGAAGCTGCAACCGACATCGCTCAAGGATCGACTCGATCGCGCTGAGAAACTAATCCAGATCCAACGACACGCCAAGGCACTGGAAGATCTCGACGCCTATCTGCGAAAAGCGAAAGACACCCAACAGGGCCTACGTCAACGAGCGGCTGCTCGCGAAGGCCTGGAGCAGTACAAGCTGGCCATCCAGGACTTGGTCGCGGCCTTCCAAAGAACGCGGCGTAATCAGAGGCAACGCATCATCGATCTGTCACGGCTATCCTATCTGCACTCCAAGAACAAGGATTACAAGCAGGCCTTAGCCGTCTCCGATCAGCTCATGCAACAGGCACCGCAGCTCACCATCGGCCTGCTTGCCCGCGCCCGAGTTCATCTTGCACAAGATCAACTAGACAAGGCGCTTGCCGATATCAATCGTGCCATCGAACTCAACCCGGAAGACAACGTCGCCGACATCGCTGGTTACAACTTCCGAGCGACGATCTACGAGAAAATGGGTGACTACCAGAAGATGCTCGACGACTACCAGAAGTGCTGGAAGATCGAAGAGAACAATGGAATGATCGCCAACAACCTGGCCTGGATTAAGGCAACCTGCCCGGTGGCAGAATTCCGCGATGGCGAGGAAGCCGTTCGTCTTTCAACCATTGCCTGTAAAGACGACATGTTTCGATCGGCCGGGTCGATTGACACCCTGGCCGCGGCCTATGCTGAAGCGGGAGACTGGGAGAATGCCGTCAAATGGCAGAAGCGAGCGGTGCTACTCGCCTTTCCCGCAGACACCGAAGCGATGCGGAGTCGCGTGGAACTTTATGAAAAGAAGCAGCCGTTCCGAGAAGACAAACGGCTCAAGGATTGGGGCGCAGCCGACGCGGAACCGGCGACCGATGGCAATGAGCAGGATGACGCTTAGTTAGTCCCTGTCGTCTTAGTAGTCCCGCTCGTCTGGGGATGCGGCTCCACTCTCGCCGGTGTCCGCCGGATTTGCCTCACGGAACTCGTCGAGTTCTCGCAAGTGACTGAAATCCGGTTCCGATTCCACCGGCAGATCCATGCGATTCAGTGATTCCCCTTCGGCCACGGCAAAACGACCGGACATCGTCGCCTCTTCGAACGCTCGATCACCACGCCCCAACATCCAAACAGTCAGCCAAATCACGGCCAAGGCTGCCGCAAATAGCAACCCAATGATCATGCCGTAAACCGGACTGACCAACATCGGCGGCGGCGTCGACAAAGGCATGCGGCCAATTAGCATCGGGGCGTTTCGAAAACGGGGACCGCTGGCCGTCTGTTCCGCAGTCTTAAATCGCCAATTCTTCACATGGAACCCGACGATCTCAATCCGCTCGCTTACGTGCGGGCCCGTTCGCATTCCTTCCGGCAACGTACGAACACAGAATGTTATCGGGAAACGGGACATCACCTTGGAGGGAGTTTTTTCTTTGGCTTCCGATGCTGGCGATTCGGCTGGTTCCTTGAGCTTCCCCTCTTCCGTCGGTCCGGCGACCGCGGCCGTCATTGTCAACCTTTCGTCGGTCGAGTTCCCGTCTTTAGTATCTGAAGCCCCGCCGTCTCCGCCATTCTTAGCTGCGGGCTTCTTCGGAGATTCATCGACCCGAATCTTCAGGTCGAGTGAAACGATGGCGTCAATTTCGTAGTAGTGGTCGATGCCATACCGCAACACGACATCCCGGTCCTCCGGGCCCAAGGGAACACGCAAGATCCGCAAAGCGGTTCCACGAAACTTGAGAAGCTCGCCCTTGTGTTGCGACGGCTTCTGGATGACCGAGACAATGTCCCAGAGCCCCTTGTCGGCCGTCTTGATCGCCGACTCGGTAATCATCCGATCACGCGTGACGCCGGCCAAATCCTTACCAACCTGAGCTAGCTCGGCCTGCTTGGAAGGATTTCCCGCCAGCGAATCACGCTGCTCGTTCAAATCGGCCTGCTGTTTCTCCAGCTCCGCAAGACGCTCTGTCAGTTTGTCTCGCCTCGCATAAACAGCCGCGGTCGCCTCATCGACCAGCTTGGTTTGATCAATTTTCCCTACCGTATCGAGCAGGCCATAGAAACAATCTCGCTCGGAATCGTGAAGCTTGCGACCACTCTTCACCGTGTCAAACAGCCCTACGTCCATCCCTGCATTGCCCAGCAGCGTATCGGGATGCCAAGCGAGGCGATCAACGGCAAACAGCAGCGGCCCTGATGCACTATCTTTAGCCGCACTAACATTCTCGCCGCGTGAAAGAAACATTCCCCGCACATGAATGGCTTCGTCCAGCTTTTCTTGCGAATCCATCCAGACAAGCGGTACCTCGCGGGCGTAGACGATCGCCGGCACCTTTGCAGCGCCGAGCACGACGTGGCACCGGTAGTATTTGTCGAATGTCCAAAGCTCTGCCGTTTCTGCGGGCAACGGCACCTCTTGGAGCTTGTAAATCCGGCCAGGCAGGGAAAAGAACTTCCGCCGATGCGGCCGCGTATCACCCGACCACGTACTCAGGTCCGCATCGGCAGCATTCCGCGCAATCCAGTTATCCAATTCGACTGGCGGCATATTCGGCAGACGATACAAGGTTCGTAGCAGCAGCTTCAAACTGGCCGGTTTTCGTTCCAAGTCCTGCCCGTCGCGCAGGGCGTCGAAATGAGCCCTGCCCAAATCGAGAGTTTCGAGCAACGCTTCGGGCGTCTCCAGATCGATCGGCTCATCGAGCAAACGCTGCTCGGCTTCGGACATTCCTTTCGGGACGGAATCTTGTGGCGGCCCAGAATCATCCTTGGGCGTAACCGGCGCATCGGTAGACGCTCTTACCGGATGGGCAGTGGCTGCCTCGTCACCCAGCTCCGCCGCCATGATGGCGGTCACCGCCGCTGCGCCAGCAAATGCCAGCGAGCACGCGACGATGAATGTCCGCCGCAAGATTTTTCCTGAATCGAAATGCCGCATGTCGCTTCCTGTTCCTGGCAAGGCTGTGTGTCTTGCGAATTCCTTTATCGCAAGAGACTCGTATATATCAGGTCCCGCCGAATCGCTAAGTCGGCGCTCGGTGAATCATCGGCCGCCGAGCCCGCTGCACCCCGTGCTAGCTCGAATCCCGGCTCGTATGGCTCGCCGCAAACGAAAGCGACGTCTTATCGCGGAAGCCGATCTCTCCATCGTCCGCGTCACCGGCCGGCCCGGGACGATTGAAGTACCACACGCTCAGCAACACAACCGCCGCGATACCGACCGAGATTGCGACAACCGGACCTACCGGAACCGGTGGCGGGGCAACTTCCGGTTGCCACTGAACGTGGCGGGCCAGCATTACTGGTGCAAGTTCCGTTTCGCCGTCCATTCGTGCATAGGGTACCTTCTTGTAAAAGAACCCGGCGATCGTCGCCTCTTCGTTCATGTCGTATTGGACGGGAAAACCATCCGGAAGTTCCAACACAAATGCAAAAACGGGACGTGCCTCAGAAATCCCCGCCTGCACTTTCAAGACCACGCGGTAGAACGAATCAATGCCCAAGTCATTTTCCCCGAAAGGCACCTTTTCCACACGCTGTATCGATCCCGACAGAGAAATCAGTTGCCCTCGAAACTCGTCCGGCTGTCGGAACAACTGCCGATAACCAACGTCATCACGTGCAGCACCATCAATGAACTCCGGCTGATTGACCTTCAAGACGCCAAACAGATTGAGCCAAGCTGGTCGTTCACGCCGACGATTGTGTGGGCGATTGTCTCGCACGCGGCCTAACAAAGAAGTGTCGACCCCAGGAAAGCGATTTTTGCCTTCAGCGATCTGTTGGCGCTGGTACTCGGAAAGAATCTCGATCGTGCCCGGCTCTTTCTTCGGCGCCTCCGTATGTATGTACGGTTGGTATTCATGCTCTGCCGCGTCGGAGCCTGGGGAATCCGCGCCGCCAGACGTCCGGGAATTGGCCCCCGTCTCCGTCTTCGATGAAGCAAAGCCAAGGCTTCGAAATGCCGCCGACCAGAGTTCCGGATTGGCCGCCTTTGTAAAGAGCAGAAGCGTACCGCCTAACAGAGCCACAAACAGCAGCAGTCGCCGCTGCTCTTTTCGGCGCAAATAATTCCGCGGCCGACCATTCGATTTGTTGGAGAATCGTAACACGTTGTTATTCTAGTCCTGCTCCTGAAAACCAACAATGTTGAGCCGCTGGCACATCGGGCCTACAAAGTTCGTGACTCCATGAAACACGGGTGTCGGAAGAATCCCGCTCGCCCGCGAAAGCTATCAGCAACCCGGGACGTCCGAATTGCCATTTCAACAAACGCGATCGCACAACGCGTCACAATGGCTCCGCCCTCCATAAACGGACGGACTTGCAGTCTCCCTCGTTCCCTCATTATCGCCTCCTCGCCTAGGGAGTGAGAGCTAACTCTTCCAGCTCTTCTGGGCGTCGATTCGAAACTAGTGATCGGGACTATTCCGCAACGGACAGGCTGCCTCACTGCGAATCGGCCCGAATTGCCATATTCTTAATGGCGTTTTTTCGGCGTATCGCCCTCGGAAACAAGCTTTGACAGCCGAAAACGCTAGACCTTTGTCCCACAAGGAAGATCGCCGTGCGGTGCCTGAAGTAGCCGCGGCCGATAAACAGCCACATAAAACGACCACAACACGTTCATACAAAAGGACTTACAGAACATCACGCGGGATCTACGGCAAAACGATGCTAGGCCCGCTCCCACGAAGAAAGCCACGAAGAAAGCGTGCCCCCGGGCACCTGATTTTCGGCGAATTCTCGGGAATAATTGGGATACCAGGCTGCGAAATCAATATCGGGGCAGGATCCGCCTTGGAAACGTAGGCGGACCGAATCCCAACCCTGGATCTGTATTGGCCTCCTATCGGGTTCTTACAGATCCGCGGAGACGACGTGCAAGGAGCGGAATGTGGCATTATCTCAGGCTCATTTTCAGCGACTGGTGACCGAACATGGTCCCACGCTGTATCGCATGGCCTACCGCATGGTGGGGCATTCCCAGGAAGCCGAAGATATTGTCCAGGACACGTACCGTTCTGCCTGGAAGAGTCGCAAGAATTTTCGCGAGGGCTACAGCGAACGGGCCTGGCTGGCGACGATCCTACGCCGCCGCACGGTCGACCGCTGGCGAAACAAACCTCAGCCGAAAACACTGTCGGAGACTGAGGGCCTCGATGTCGCGGCTCCGCACGAAGATTTTTTCGCCGATCAATACACCGATGAAATGCAAGCCGCGCTCCATAAGATTTCACCAGAACTGCGAGATTGCTTGTTGATGGTCGTGGTCGGTGAACTCACCCACCAAGAAACTGCCGACGCATTGTCGATTCCACTTGGCACCGTCTTGTCGCGCGTTAGTCGCGCGCGAAAACAGCTACGCAAGGCACTGATGGCGGTCGTCGAGCATTGAGATATGTAGAACAAGAACGCATCGAACGCGCCACGCGAACCTGCCGAACTGGTTCAAATAGCGCGTATCCGGGCCATTTAAGTTCCGAGGCTCTCTTGCCAGTGAGCTATTCGCGAACGCGAATCCTATGACTGAATATCGTGAACATTCCGATGACGCTGCGCACGATCGCTGGATCGATCGGCAATTGCGACGAATTCCGCTGCCGCCAGGTTTGCTGCGCCGCCTGCGTCGAATCGCCCGTCGCTCTGCGGTCGACGAACTGGCGGATAATCGCTGGTCGGACGAACGAATTGACGCCGCTCTGCGGAACGTAGCTATCCCCGAAGGCTTTCTCGATCGCCTTCCTCAGGTTGCGGATGCGTCCGGAACAGGCGCATCCAGCAAGGACCGAACCGCTCCGCCGCTGCAACGGCCTCCTCGCCAAAGAGTATCGGGCACGAAAATCGCGAGCCTGTCGGATGATCAGCTCGATGCCGTGCTTTGCGACATTCCGCTGCCTGTGGGACTGACCGACCGACTGGCAGCCGCCTTAGGAGATGCCGCGGCTGCGGACGAGCGTCAATCCGTGCTGGGTGGAACTTTGCAGGATGTCCCCATTCCAAGTGGAATGCTGGAGCGACTGAGTCAGATTCCCACCGAAGAAGCCGCTGCTAGGCTCGCGGAAGCCTCGGCCTCGCCCTTTACTGACTCACCCGTTGCCAGTGATCACCGCCCTGCTCCGGCGACATCAACAACTCACCACGATTCTCCTCTGTCCGATCAATCTGTGGCAAATCGTCATCGCCGTCGAAGGGGACCCGCGGCATGGCAATGGGCCAGCGGTATGGCCCTGAGCTTGGCGTTGCTGTTCTCGGTCGTTTACCTGGGAACCCATTACCTGGAGAACCAGATCGCCGAAGGCCCGATCAGCTCGTCGGAGCGAATTGCCAACACTCCGGTCGACGATCGATCGGCATCCTCACATTCCCCGCCGCTCGTACCGCACGATTCGCCTTCGGCACCGGTTGCCCCGAAGGATACTCCAGCAATCGAAAGTGTCGTTGTTGAGGACAACTCGGTTGAGAACAATACGAATACGCAACGCACGCCCAAAGAAGATCCTTGGAACAATTTTGAAGATCTTGTTACGGCCGTGCTTCCGCCGGGCAGCGAGTTCCCGCGGGACGAGTTCCAAGGAGCGGGTAGCCCCTTGGCCATCGATCCGCATGAAAAGCATGCCGCGCTCGCCATCGTGAATCGCTCCACAAACCGGGGAGTCCGTCCTCCCTGGGCCGATGCGAACGCCCTGACCGCTCAGCTGCGTAGCGGGTTCCATCCGTTCGTAGCGCCAGCCGACCACGAGGAATTCCGTACCCGCCGACTACCTTGGCATTTCAGTCGCGACAGTTACGACTGGGCCGCGGCCGTGATCAGCAAGCAAGGGATCGATAGCAATGAGCTGGGCAACTGGCGATCGCTGCTAGCCAAGCGCGTGCGAACAGAGGATTTCCTCAACGGCCTGAACTACAACTACCCCCGCCCCACAAACAGCGCCTTGGCATTACGGGCCTACGGCGGTACGTCACCCTTTGGCCGCGGTCCTGAAGGCCAAGGCAAGACGGAGGATCAAGAGCCGCTTCGGCTGTTACAGCTAGGAATCCAGGCCGCCGCAAAGAAACAGCCCAAGGATGATAGTGACCAGCACCTCATTATCGTGGTCGATACGTCATCGTCCATGGCACACGACAACCGCTTGAATCAGACCAAGCAGGCACTGCATCGCCTGATCGATTCGCTTGGCGCCCGAGACCGCATGACGATCGTCACAACGACCGCCAAGTCGCTGGCCGGCACAAGTGCACCCTTCCATGGAGCGCTGATTCACAATGCGGGTCGCGATGAAACCGTGCAACTTCACCGGGCCGTCGACCTGCTGCGTACCACGGCGTCGCAAGATATTGCAGGAGCCGTTCTCATCACAGAGCGTGTGGCAAACGATCGCGTCGCTGATGACGAAGAACAAGATCACAGAAGAACTGCCGTGGCCTGGCTCTCCGATGGCACAAGCGAAACGCAACCATCCTGGCAAGAAAAAGTCTTCGACGCACTGCAAACTTTGACCGTCGAGGACAGCGAGTCGCTCTTTTGGAATCTCCGCGAATCGCTAACAGGACACTCCGAGGTCGTAGCTCACGATGCGGAAGTTGAAATCAGTTTCGATCCAGATACGGTCACTGCCTACCGACTACTGGGACACGAAGCGGATTCCATCGTCGATTCGGATGAAAAACTGCTCCGCGTCAAAGTGCACGCCACCCAGGCGATGACCGTATTATTTGAATTGCAATTCAAGCCGACAGGCAACGACAGCGTCGCCACCGTGAAGCTCTCCTGGCGAGACGCGGCAACGGATCAGACTCACGAACAGATCCAACGCATCAGTCGCTGGCAATTTGCTCCGACATTTGAAGAATCGGCCGTCCCGCTACAAGCCGCCACCGTCGCCGCAGCAACTGCCGAATCACTCCGTCAATCGGTCCATTTGTCGCCAACGAAGCGGTCGATCGACGTTGTCAGGCGGCTCGCGGACGAAGTTCATCCGCAGGTTGCCGACAATATATCCTTCCAGCCACTTATGCATTTGCTGCTGAGTGCTGAAAAAGCAGGCCTATAGCCTGGCGACCATTAGCCCTGAATCCAATTCACACCTTTCCAAATGAACCGATTCCCAAGGGTAGGCACCCGCGGCCCCAAACCGGTCACGGGACAAAAAACCCTACAAAGGGTGGAATATCATGAACAGCTGGTTGATAAAAAACAGACGGGAAATTATCTTGAAGGCTGGCCAGGCAAGGCAGCGTGCCCCGAGGAAACCGGAACATTCCCAGCGGAGCGCGACCACATCAACATGCAATGATGTCGACGTCAACAGCGTCTCTCGTTTCCGAGCGACGACGTCGACCGAACACCAAGGTAGCAAGACACGACATGGGGTCGCACCAAGCCAGCGGCAACGTGATCCTGCTTCGTGTTCTGCGCGATTCGGTAGAGTCTACGGAAGGGAAAAAATGAGGCACCTAAGAATCTCCCCATCTCTTTGGGGCGCGGTGGCGATTATCCTCGCCCTGTTCCAGGCAACTCCTAGCTCCGGTGGAGAGGATGTCGAAGGATTTCTCCGCGGTCTTTACCAGCGCGGTTACTTCGACACCGCGATCGAGTATCTCGACTACATCAAGACGAGCCCGGTCGTCGATGCCGAGACGAAGGCTTCCATTCCCTTCCTGCACGCGCGCACTGAGTACTACCAAGGCCGCGCGATGCCGGACGGCAAGCGAGACGAGAAAGAAACGCAGCTCAACAAGGCGATCAAGAGCTACCAAGCGTTCGCCAAGGCCAATCCCAATCATCCACGAGCCGTCGATGGACTGTTTGAGGTTGCCGACGTCTATCGGACGATGGCTCAAACCCGAATGGCTGCCGCAAGCAAGAGCAAGAAACTTGTCACGGAAGCACGCGCTTTGTTGAAGAAGTCCGAGGCCGCTCTCAAAGATATCACTGGCAAGATGCAAGCTAAGCTTGAAGCGCTGCGTCAAAACCCCAACTCGGTTTCAGGAGACATCTCGCTCGTTCGCGACCGTTACAATGCCACGCTGACGCGAGTGGAATATCAGCTTGCCGAAACGACTCTGGAAATTGCCTCCACCTACAAGAAGGGAAGCGCCGAGCACAAGAAACAGCTCGAGGCGGCGGCCCTTCTGTTTGAAGACTTCTTTGATGCCCACGGCAATCTTATCAAAGGCCTGCACGCCATCGTGCGAGCCGGTCAATGCTATCGCGACATGGGCAACATTGACTTCGCCCTCTCCTGTTTCGACAGCATCCTGGGTGATGACGAGCTGGCCAAGATTCCCGAACTTCGCCCCTTGCGATACGAAACGATCGGCGAGGCCATGGTCCTTTGGATCGAACAGATCAAGGGCAAGGACAACTACCGTCAGGCCCTGCCAATCTTTGAAGATGCCTACCGCATGAGCGAGCTGCGCGTTCGTGGCGACGACCTCAAGAAGCCGGGACCACTCGGCGTGCAGTACTATCGCGCACAACTTGCCGCCACGATGGCCGACAAGATGAAACGCATCAAGCTGAAGGCCGTCATCCAACAACATAACGCGCTCAAGGCCGAAGCGATCGAAATGTCAGGCTTCGTTGCCAAGAACGAAGGCAAGTACCAAGGCAAAGCGGCCGCTCTCTACGAGCAACTAACCGGCGAAAAGCCGGACATCCCCCAGGAAAAGGTCGAAACGTTTGCCCAGGCGATCAAAGCATCTCGAGTCGCGCACTCGAATTGGGTGCCTGTCTTCAATTCCATCCGCAACGCACCGGCGGAACAACAGGCTGATCTGACGAAACGAAGTGGCGAGCTTCTTAAAGAAGTCATCGACTCTTCGCAGCTCGCCCTGTCGATGGCCAAACCGGACACGCCGCTGGAAGATTTGATCGAAGTCTATTGGCGGATGTCGATCGCCTATCGCTATCAACAGAGCTTCCCCGAAGCGGCCGTCGTTGGAGAATACCTGGCACGCCGCTTCCCTGAAGCCGTCCAATCGCGCACCGCCGCCGGCACCGCTCTGCGAGCCTGGAGTGAGATGCACAAGGCGGCACTCGCCGCGGGCGAAGATGGTGCCTTTGAGAAAGCCCGGCTCGTTTCGTTGGCCAACTACGTCAGCGAACAGTGGGATGCTTCGGAAGAGGCCGCCGAAGCACTACGCCAGTTGATCGACTTCGCCGTCGAAGAGAAGGATCTCGACCGGGGCGTCGAATTGTTGGCCCGCATGTCTCAGACTTCGCGTCATCGCGCGCCCAGCCAGCTCAAACTCGGCGTGCGACTCTGGCCCGAATATCAAACGCTCAGCCGGAAGGCTCGCCGTAGCAAAAAAGCAGTCGACGAAAAGACCAAGCAACGCATGGCGACGCTGATCGAGCAATCGGAAACGATGCTCTCTGAAGGCATCAACGCGAATCTCGAAGGCGGCAACAACCACCCCACTCTGACCTATCCGGCTCTAAGCCTGGCGGAGTTGTACGTCGAAAGTGACCGCCCTGCCGAGGCCGTATCGTGGCTGGAGCACGCGACCATCGGTCCTTTGGCTTTGCTAAGTCAGAATGCCGCCGTGCTGGCAAACGCCGCCTTGAAAGAGCGAGTCTATCGCACCGCTCTCAAAGGTTATGTCAAGCTACTAGCCACGCTCAATGGCGACGCGTTCCAGGCCACCAAGACCAAAGTCGAAGCGATGATGGGTGGGCTTGAGGATAGCGCCAAGAACAAAGCGGCGGTCGCGGTTACCTACAGCCTGCTCGGCAAGGACATTGAGGCCGACATCCTTCGCCGCCGCAAGGCAGGCGATGATGCGGGTGCGGATCGGCTCACCGAAGCATTGGAACTGATGCTCGCTCGTATCGCGGGACAGAAGGACAGCTCCTATGGCGTACTGCTGTGGGTCGCCAAGACCTCGCAGAACATGGCCACGCTGGCCTCGGCTAAAAAGTCGGCGTTTTATTACGGGCAAGCGAGCAATGCCTACAAGTCGATCCTCAAGAACCACAAAGAATTCGACCTCAACGACAACACAAAGGTCGGAATCCGCATGGCATTGGCTGATTGCCAGTACGGCGCGAAGCAGTACGACGATGCGGTCAAGACTGTGAAGAAGATCTTCCAGACGCATCCCAATTCGGTCAAATCGCAGGCTATCGCATCACGTTCTCTTCAGGCTGGTGGGAAATACAAGGAAGCCACGCTCGGCCAGAAAGACGCTGCCGTTTGGGGCTGGAAGAAACTCGCGTCCGTGGTCGAGGCCAAGCCGAAGTACAAGGATCTTTTCTTTGAGGCTCATCTCGGCCATTTAACCTGTCTCGCCAATCTTGGTGAGGCCGGCGACAAGAACTTACTCGACGTCGCCAAGAAAACTCTTACCAACTTTGAACGCCGCTTTCCCGAGCTGGGTGGCGCGAATTGGAAACCAAGATTCGAGAAACTGCGGGGGCGACTTTGATACCAATCGCCATGGCAGGACTCGCCAAATTCAGACGTGCCCTGTCCGCCAACATCGCTGGCGATTTTTTCGCCGCCGATGCAGACGCTAGATCGATCCGACAACCAAATAGTTAAACACAAACTAACAACGATTAGAAAAATCATTTCTGCGGAGTACGGAACATGAAGACGCGCACTTGCTTGATCGCTACGCTCCTGATGCTGTGCACCAGTGCCGCCCTGGCAGACAAGATCTACATCCACGGTGATGGAAAATCCAAGTCAGGCAAGGTCACTGAGATGTCGCCCCAAGAGGTCGGCCTCTCTGGCAAACCGCCCTACGCCGCCAACACGGTCCGCTACATCCGGTTCGACGGGGAACCGAAGGACCTTAGCTTGGCCCGTAGCCGCGCCCTGTCAGGCAACTACACGACCGCCCTAAAGTATCTCAAGCGCGTCGATGCCGGCAGCATCAGCAACCCGATGATTCGCGCCGACATGGCCTTCTTCAAGGCTTACGGATATGCACATCTCGGACTTACATCGACGAAGAAACGCGATACGCACCTGAACAATGCCGTTAAATTGCTCACGAGTTATATCAACGGAGCCGGCAAGAATCACTATCGATTCTACGAAGCCCAAGAGTTGCTTGGCGACGTTTCGCTTGCCTTGGGCAAGTCGAAGAAAGATGCGGCTCTGCTGGCCAATGCGAACAAACAATACGACGCGGCATCGACTTCCGCTCCTTGGCCCGATGTCAAACTCCGACTCAGCATGAAGAAAGCGAAGGCACTTCAGGCCGAAGGCAAGGCAAGCGAAGCCCTCACCCTCTACCGGACGATTTCGGAAAGCTCGCTCGAAGGCCCTGAGGTCGAAAGCTACAAGGGACAAGCGAGACTCGGTATGGCCGAGGCCTTGACCGCCGACAACAAGGCCGGCGAAGCAATCGCACTGATTAACGGAGTCATCAACGCCACGAACCCGGAAGACCTGGACACCATGGGGCAGGCCTACTTGGCGATGGCTCGCTGTGCCAAGGCGGGCGACAAACCGAAGGAGGAACGGATGGCCTACCTGCACATCGACCTCCTTTACTTCCAGAATCCCGAGGCCCACGAAGAGGCGCTCGGCCGCTTGGCAGAGCTATGGGAGGCTGAGAATCAACCCGAGAAGGCATCCGACGCCATGATCAAGTTGCGTCGCAAGTTCCCCAATAGTCAATATTTGAAGAGATAAGCCCCCGCCCTGTCGAACCTGGCAGGCGAAATACCCCGCCCCTGAGTGGCTCCCAAGGCCGCTTTCCACCCGTGATGGCGACTGTTTTCCTCGAAATCACGTGGCGGTAAACCCATAATCCCAGCGGTTTACAATCGGTTCTGAGGCGGATTAGAATGTCCGCTTCTTTGAACCTCAATTGCCGCCACAACACCTTGGAGCGTATTCAGTTAGGGAGCGTCGCTGACCGTAGGCGGCTGCCCGCTAATGAAGCCAGGAAGGTCTTGTCCAGGAAACTCGCCGTTTGAAAACATTGGCCCCACCGTAGCCGGTGGCCAAGCGAACAAAATCACGGCAATTAGAATAGATACGAAATAGATTCCCCCCTTTGAACAGAACACAGAGGTAGCGGCGATATTCGCCGGCCCGCTCATACCACGTTGGAGGCCCTCATGCTCAAGCGATCGTTACAGGAATGGTTCCGCCCTGCGGGATTGTCAATCTTGCTCTTGCTGACCGTCATTAGCTTGGCAGGCGTCTTTAACTTTGGGCTGCCGACAGAGGCGTTCGCACAAGACTCCGCTGGGGGAGCAGCCAAAGGCACCAACATGCTCACCAAGATCATCGATTCTCTTGGTTGGCTCTACTTGATTATCTTCCTGTCGCTTTCGTTTACGCTCGTCTCGCTGGTGGTGATGAACATCCTCATGCTGCGACGTGACAAGATTGTGCCCTTTGAACTCGTCCAAAGTTTCGAGGCCCGCCTCGATGCCAAGGAGTATCAAGAAGCCTACGAAATGGCCAAGGTCGACGAATCGTTCCTCGGTCAGGTTCTCTCCGCAGGGCTCGGTAAGCTTTCTTCCGGCTACCCTCAAGCCATCGAAGCCATGCAAGAAGTCGGCGAAGAAGAGGACATGAAGATCGAACACCGCCTCAGCTACGTCGCTTTGATCGGAACGCTCGCTCCGATGATCGGACTGGCCGGAACGGTCCACGGTATGATCAATTCGTTCGACGTCATCTCGACGTCGGAATCGGATCCGGATCCCCGGGAACTCGCTACAGGTATTTCCAAGGCGTTGTTCACGACCATCGCCGGTTTGATTATCGCGATTCCGTCGATCGCCGTATTCTCGATCCTCAAGAATCGGGCGTCTCGCCTGGTGCTCGAAGTCGGCATCCTGAGCGAAGGCCTGATGAGCCGCTTCCAA
>CAYLRE010000093.1:0-15268 GCA_964385715.1 uncultured Planctomycetaceae bacterium | reverse complement strand
AATCCATCGCTATCAACCGTGCTGTTGAAGACGATGTCGCCGCCAGCCAACTCGGTCAACGTCACGTCCGTCATTAGGGCGACGGGAGTATTGTACGTTTGCGTGTTGCCGTTGGCCGTCACATTACCGCCAAGGTAGGCGGTGCCACTGCCAAGCGTTGTCAGCGAAACCAGGGGCGTTCCCGTGCCGACGTCGCCGCGGAGGTAGATATCGCCGGTGCCCGAGTTGAGTTTGAGGCGGCGGTTTCCGTCGACCGTGCTGGCGAAGTCGATGTCGCCGCCTTTGCTCACGATAGTTACGTTCTTGCCCAACCAGACGGCGTCGTGCAACGTGATGTTGCCGCCATCGGTGGCCAGTTTCGCGGCCAAGCGGATTTGGTCGTTGGCATTGATGTCGATATTGCCGCCCGTCGAACGAACAACGCCCCCGACGATAATGTCGGCCAGCGGCGGCTCCGGATTCGATTCGAGAGTGATATTCCCGCCGGCCGCCACTTGCGCTCGGCCGCTGGGGCCCGCATCGATACGGATGCTGTCGATTTCCGTTGCCGAGGGCACGATGACCTGCACCGGTTCGGTGGCGTTAGTCGTCGTATGCCAGACGTCGGAGCCGGCGATCGTGATGTTTCCGGCCGCGATCACTTGACCATCGGCTTCCCCGTCGGTGCGGATCCAAACGCCACCAACGCCGTCACCGCCGCCAGGCTGCTCAACCGCATCCGCCACCAGCGACACATCGCCCGTCAGGCTCTGCAGAAGCGATTCGAGGATAATGTCGCGACCGGCGTTCAAACGAATCGAGGAGAGAAAGCCGTTGCCTGAATGCGTGATATTGCCGTTGGCTTGCAGGTCGTTACCCGCATTGAGCGTGATCGAGGAGAGAATGCCGTTGCCCGAATGGGTGATATCTCCGTTGACTAGCAGGTCGGTGCCCGCGTCAAGGAGAATCGAGGAGAGAAGACCGCTGCCTGAATGTGTGATATCTCCGTTGACTTGCAGGCCGGTGCCCGCGTCAAGAGTAATCGAGGAACGAAGACCGTTGCCCGAATGGGTGATATCTCCGTTGACTAGCAGGTCGGTGCCCGCGTCAAGGGTAATCGAGGAACGAAGACCGTTGCCTGAATGTGTGATATCCCCTTCGATCGACAGGTCGCCGGCAGCCGCAAGCTTAAGATCCGTGAACCATGCATTTCCCTGAACAGCGACGCCGCCGGAACCGACGATCAGGGCGCCCGTAACTGTCGACACATCCACGGTCCCACCGGCCGTGATGCCGTCGATTCCGTAGGCGGAGCCGATCGTGAGGCTATCCGCATCGACATAGTGAAGGCCTCCGGTGACCCGTGCTGCCAGCACGTTGGCATTATTGTTCGGATTGCCCAGCCACACGTCGCCGCAATCAAGGAGGACCAATTGATCCGCCTGGACCACTGCGCCTGTGGCGTTCACTGTTTGGGCAAACGCGAAGCCGGCAATTCCCCCGGGCCCCTGATTCGTGATGTTGCCGCTGGCCGTAATGGTATTGAGAGCCAACAATCCGACCTCGGAACCGCTGCCGGAGCCGGAGTAGACAATATCGCCGTTGGTCGTAATGTCGCCGTTCCACGAGTGGAGCCGGATCCATGCTCCGTCACCGTCGCCGGCATTCTCGATCGTTCCATCGAGCGTGATATCGCCTTGCTTGCTAATAAGATGGATTTTCGTATTTGGCTCACTACCATCGGTGAAGATGCTACCCGATTGGGCGATCGTTCCAACGGCCAGGTCGCCGTTGTTGGTTGTTATGTTGACGGAACCGCCGGCGGTGATGCCTTCGACGATTCTGCCAAGGGTCGTGCCGGTACCGTCGACGCTTCCGACGGTCAGGGTTTTGTCGTTGACAAACGTGACCGCTCCCCCGGCGTCGACGGCCAGTGTATCGACCAGGTTCAATCCTTCGAGCGTGACATCGCCACCGGCGATGATCCCTAGTTCGTCGGCCGTAACGGTGCCTATCCCGTCCACGTTGCCGCTGACGTTGATGGCGACCAATGATGGGTCGATCGCGCCGGCAATGTTCAGGTTGCCGTCCAAGACCGTCAGCCAAACGACTCCATCGGTCGTGATCTTGCCCGTCGTCAGGTCGCCATTGTAATTGTGGAGACGGATGTCCGAGTATTCTCCGCCGCCGGAATGCGTGATAGCGCCGTTCGCCGTAAAGTCGCCATTGTAATTGTAGAGATATATGTACGAGTAGTCTCCGTCGCCAGAATGCGTGATAGCGCCGTTCGTCGTCAGGTCGCCATTGGAATTGTTGAGATAGATGTACGAGTATTCTCCGCCGCCGGAATGCGTGATAGCGCCGTTCGTCGTCAGGTCGCCATGGTGATTGTAGAGATAGATGTACGAGTAGCCTCCGTCGCCGGAATGCGTGATAGCACCGTTCGTCGTCAGGTCGCCACTGTAATTGTCGAGATAGATATACGAGTGGTTTCCGTTGCCGGAATGGGTGATAGCACCGTTCGTCGTCAGGTCGCCACTGTAATTGTCGAGATAGATATACGAGTAGTTTCCGTTGCCGGAATGGGTGATAGCGCCGTTCGTTGTCAGGTCGCCATAGTAATTGTAGAGAGAGATGTACGAGTTGTCTCCGTCGCCGGAATGCGTGATAGCGCCGTCCGTCGTCAGGTCGCCATTGTAATTGTAAAGCTGGATATACGAGTAGTCTCCGTTGCCGGAATGCGTGATAGCGCCGTTCGTCGTAAGGTCGCCATCGTAATTGTTGAGAGAGATGTGCGAGTAGTCTCCGTCGCCGGAATGCGTGATAGCGCCATCAGTGGTTAACCCGCTGGCGTAAGCTCGGATCGAGCCGCTGCCCGAATGAGAAATGTCACCGCCCGTCGTGATCGGGCCAGCGTAACTGGAGGCGCTGATGTAGTAGCCAGAGCCTCCTGCACTAGGCAATGTATCGAGCAGGATACTGCCGCTACCGAAATGACTGATCGTTCCGTCGGCCGTTGTTGTAATACTGCCGCCGTACGCTCGCGGATAATCGTAGGGATAATCGTAGTAGTAGGTGGGCCGACTGTCCGCCTGGCCATCGGCCAGAAGGTTGATTGAGCCGGTGCCGGTGTGGACCAAAGGTGCCTCGATATCGAGAGAGCCACCATGGGAGTACGTGTAGTGTTGGCCGTAGCCCGTGTTCTTGCCAAGGGGAGCGACGTCGAGCGTGATTACCCCGGTTGCCGAACTGCTGATCGAGTCTCGGACGGTAATCGAGCCGGCATAGGCGCGGGTCGTGTCCCACCCCGAACCGTAATAGACCGATCGGTTGTTGTAGGCTTCGGCATCAGCACGGAGCAGAATGTCGCCCGTGGCGCCGGAGTGTTCGATCGGCGCGTTGATCTCGATGTTCCCGCCGTAAGCGTAGGTATTGATACCCGCAGCCGTGTTGTTGGGCGCCGATTCGGCACGGGCCCAGGCATTCAGTTCGATGTTGCCGGCGCCCGAGTGCATGATGGGCCCATAGGTCGTGATGTTACCGGCTTGAGGGTAGATACTCGTCGAGCCGCTGAGGTAACTTCGCGTCGTGCTGAGCGTGATATTGCCGGCTCCGTTGACCGAGATGCCACTCGGTTGGCTCAGCGTTCCAAGGGCAAGGTTGCCGGTGGACCTCACGGTGACCGGCCCACTGGCCGTGATTCCGTCGACTATCCCGCCGAGGATCGTGCCAGAACCGTCGATGTATCCAATGGTCAGATCCTTGCTGTTGACGAATTCGACGCTCCCCCCGGCATCAACGGCCAGCGTGTCGACCAAGTTCGGACCGCTGAGACCGACATTCCCACCGGCGATAATCCCGAGATTGGCTGCCGTGATTGGTCCGGTCATGGCTTGCGTGACGTTTCCACCGACGTTGATCGCAACCAACACCGGGTCGATCGCCCCCTGAATGCTCAGATCACCACCAGCCCACAATGAGGCCAAGCCGGTCGTCGTGATCTTACCGGTTGTCATGTCGTTGCTCGCATTGAAGAATACACTTCCCCCTCCTTGATGCGTGACTGAGCCGGTTACGTACAAATTGCGTGATACGTGCGGAGGGTATCCAACGCCTATGAAGATATCTGAGCCGGTTCTCGTGCTGAGGTGGCTAATGTCCCCGGTAACCGTCAGGTCCCTGTCGGCCCGGAGCTCGATGTACGCGTTTTTGCCATTCCCTGATCGGGTCACGTTCCCACTCACCGACAGGTCATTGCCCGCGAGGAGCCTGATGTACGAGTTGATCCCGTCACCAGAATGAACAATGTTCCTATTGACCGTGATATTGTTGTCCGCCTCGAGTTGGATGAGGCCGGTCCCGGCATGTTTGAGTGCAGCATTCGTGACGATATTGCGACCGGCGCTGAGTTTGATCTGCCCGTTCGAGGTTGCAGCTTGGTTGTCGATCCTCGCATTCACGGTGAGGTTATTATCTGCGTACATCCGCAACCCACCGCCACTTGTAGGGCTGTACACAAGGGGCTTATCGATGACGATATTCCCAGCCAAATCGGAGTCTCCCTGTACCGACGCGGAACTAGTCGACCAACCTGTAGCGATTGAGAAGTTTGCGTTCTTCAACCCATTCGTAATCGTGCTTGGCTTGATTACCGACCACCTACTATTCGGACGATCCGCGACCGCACCGATCCAATAGTTGTATGGGTCGAGCAACAAGGTGCCCATTTCGCCGAGTGGCGCAGCCAGATCGGTCGTGCCTTCATACGTCAGCATGCTGCCGGAGACTTCGGCCATGCCGCCGTCGCCGCCGAGCAGCCCGCCGGTGGCCGAAATGGCACCGTAGTAGTCGGTCGTATCATCGGCCCAGACGACGACCTTACCGCCGTCGCCGGATTCAGTGGCGTCGGCGAGCAGGGACGTGTTTTCGTCGACGGTAGTGTGGACAGCACGTTGGACGTCGCCTTGGCCTTGGAAGTCGCCGCCGACGAGGATGGTTCCGCCGCCGTCTCGGCCCGAGGCGTCGATCGTGGCGCCGGCCAGTTCGACGTTTTCACCCAGGACATGAACGGTTCCGCCGCTGCCCTCGTCGTTCGAGACATCAAGCGTTCCGGCAACTTCGACGGCGCCTTCGTTCGAGTCGATGATGATCCGGCCCGCTTCGTTGGTATAGCTGGTCGTGGCGCGAATCGTACCGGTGTTGTTGATGGCCAGGGCATAGATGTTCCCCTGCACGGCCTGGAGCTTCGCGGCCATGGCTTCCATCGAGCCGGCGTTGTCAATTCCGGTGCCGCCGAGCGAGGCATCGGTCGGTGTGACGACGATTCGAGGATTGGTGGAATCGACCAGTTTGGCCGTTCCCGCACCTGCGATTAGGCCAATTTGCCCTTCGGTGGCCAAGATGCTTCCGGTGTTCTGGACATGGTCGGCCAAGAGGAAGACATTGCCGTTTTCGGCCTGGATCAGGCCGTTGTTGATGATCGAACCAATCGACCCGTCGGTCCTCGTGAAGGTCAACTCACCACCGTTCTCGTACCATCTATCGGCATCATCCAAGGTAACGTCGAGTGTGGAACCGATGAAGCTCCCGCCAGTGCTGATAACACCGCTCTGACCGACGAGGATCCCGTTGGGATTGAGGAGATAGACATTCCCCGTTCCTTGGAGCAGACCGTTGATCTCGGAGAGGTCTGTTCCAGTAACTCGATTGAGCACGGCGGCATCGAGCCCGGGCTGGTTGAAGATGGTGGCAGCCCCCTGCCCGATGGAGAAAGAGTCCCAATTAATAACCGCGCGATTCGAGGCTTGATCGATGATCAGTTGATTGCCCGCTTGGCTGATCGCGGCATTTCCCAAAGCGACATTGCCGCCGCTTGGAAGCGTGGGCATCTCTGCCAAAGCAAGTACGGGTCCATAGACCAGTGAGAAAACCTGGACGATGATAAGCAGCCAGGTAATGCGAAGTGACAATCTGAGAGGAGTGCGAGTCTTCATCGTATCGTGCCCTTGATAAGACGGGAGGGACGCTCGGATGGACGCGAGAGACCGAGCGCGTGGACGTCTAGAATGCGTACCGATAGGGCTCGATACTAATCAACCAGGGTCATTCATGCAACCAAAAGTGGCGGAAAAAACTACATGGGGCTAATTGGCCACATTAGTTTGGGGGGGGACGATATGCATCGTTGGCTAGACGTGAACGGACGCCATCGGCACAATCCGTCGATCAATGCGATCGGACCGCATCGCAGCTTCGCTGCTAGCTCGACGGGGCTAACCGAATCAGGTAGCGGGGGCGAGGCAATCGGATTGGTGTTTACCACAGTAAGCGGCGCGCGAATGACGGTGATACACAGCATCACCCCGTCTGTTAGGGGGCATATAGTGGCGGGCGTATGGCTTTGACGCTGTGTTGCCTAGATTACTTCGTACGCCTCATATCGGAAGAGCGGATTGCGCCGGTCCTCCGGGGGCGAGCCCGGTTCTTGGGGGCGAACAGGGAACGGACGAAGAATCGCACCACGCGCATAGAGAACGCCGCCCCAACGGAACGTCGGAGCGGCGTTGCTGTTTCTTGCTGACTGATCGTTCGCCGGTTAGTAAATGACGACCGCACCGACGTGTGGCCGACCATCGCGTTGATCGCCCGGAATGTCGCTGAGCTGCCACCCGTAGTCGAATCGAACGGAGGCATTGTCGTCGAGATGGTAGCGGAACCCAAGCCCGACGCTGTACAGGTCTTGGTCAATGGCAACGCCGGCAACAGATCGGTGGGCACGCGCCCCGCCGAGATCGCCAAAGATATGTGCCTCGAATTGATCGTCCTTGCACCAGTTTCGCCCCAGCCCGAGTGACTTGGGTTGCGTCCTTAGCTCCAGGTTGACGAGGTAACCGGTGTCGCCATTAGCCAGACGCATGTCATAGCCGCGGACACTATTCCATCCGCCAAAACCGAGTTGCTCGCTACCCAGCAAGTTGGAATCGGCAAGTTGCCCGGTAACTTTCCCCCAAAGAGCAAGACGTCGCGGGATGGTTCTATAGGCTTCGGCGTAGAGCCGTGTGTAGAGATAGTCTTCTCGGGCCAAGGCGCGAAGCGGCTGATACGCAGCCGTCGAGTTTCCAGGCGAGAATTCCCCCGGGCTGATAAACATCTCAGCTCCCAAGGAGAGCATTCCGCAATCGTTTCGCCTTGTTTCGCGATAGGCGAGCGCGATCTGCGCGATGTCGGCCGAAGTCGTCAGGACATTGGCTCCACCGAATTCGAGGTCGGTGTTCGTTTGCTTGAAGTCGAATCCGATGCTGAGTCGCCGCTCCAGCTCTCTGGAGAATGTCAGAAAACGATTGTAGCGGAATGAGGTTTGCCAAGCCTTACCTTGCTGGCTGAAAGGAGGATTCAAAGGCGAGGCCACATCAACATACCCGCCCTGAAACGTGATGTCATCGCGATTGCAGAGAGGAATAACGTACGAACCTCCGTGGGCACGTAGCGATTGGAAGTTCCCAGAGGTTGTGTATTGATAGCTCGCCTGATGCCCTTTACCTAGGGCATTTCCCCAGGTACTACCAAAGATCATCCGGTCCCAACCTGTTGAGTTGACACCACTATCCTCATAGCCGACATAGCCGCGCAGCATCTTCTTCTCATGCACGTTGTAAACAACATCGGTCAGCCCAAAGGCGCGGCCAGGCATCAGTTCCAAGTCGACATCGCGAAATGGGTTTCTATTGATCCAGTCGAGATCGGACATGAGCCGTGGTTCGTAGAGACGCTGTCCTGCTCTCGTGCAAAGCCCTCGCGAAAGCTGGCAGTCGTCGAAGCGACAATTGCCTTTGAAGACAACGTCGCCGACTCGGGCTTCAGTTACCACAACCTGAACCACGCCGTCCGTGACATCTTGCTTGGGAACGCTTACGTCGACCACCGGTCGACCACAACGACGGAAGTGGAGAATCACGTCGCGTGTCAATTCGTTGAGCCGAAGGATACTGACAGGCCCGTCTAGGTAGCCTCGCGCGATGCGACTGAAACTGGGATGCCTCAGCAGACTCAAGTTATCGCCGTCACTGTCAACGTGGATCCCATCGAAGGGCTCCTCCATCGGGCCGACCGAGACCTTTTCAGCAGCATCGAGGAAGATGATGCCACGAAGGCGCTCAACCAGGACCTGATCGCTTCCCGTCGCCGGGCCCGGCTCATCAGGCAGTTCTGCCTCGCCTGTTCCCGGGGCCAACTCGAAAGGACGGTACTGCTGAAAGTCTTGGGCTTGCGCTGCAGTCCCATTCCAGACGGCCACCAAGACGAGGATCCCCGACACCAATAGGCTTTGCACAACGACACGTTGACGTGCCAACACCGAACATGGCGCCTTTCCCGACGTTACCTCAGTGTATTGACGGGCTTTAGCGGTGAGTGAAAAAACCATGTCGTACAGCTCTCCATTTCTTCGTCCGACATTTGATCAACTACGACAGCAAGCAATAGCAGAAAAACTTACTGACTTGTTGGTGATTCGTCGGCCCGGTCTGCTTTGCCACCGCTAAATCCGGTAATTCCTACAGAATAGGCTGCTCGACCGTACTCCTGTACGACATGTACTTGATACTCCGTGCGGACCATTTGTAGCGGCAATGCGTCTCGCACGAACGGTACGGATGGCGCTGGTCGCCCCTCGAAGCTCCTGTGCCGCATTGTCGTTGTGATCCGCAGAGTCTCCCATCACGACATTGGAAGCAGACAATCCAACCGCAAGGAGGGGAGTGCCTCTCTGGAAAAGGGGGCGAAAGCACTAATAGCCCATCGAGAGGAAGCGAAGACGCTTCAGCGGACGGATTGAAGGCGAGCGAGAAGTTCGTGTGTGGGTCGATGCCGTTCGTCAAGTGACAGGGCTTGTCGAGCCGCATTGGTCGCGGCAGCCGGATGCCCCAAACGGAACTCGACTTCCGCTAGATGGCAAAGAAGGTCGGGCGTCGGGCGGTCGCGGCGAACAGCGGCCTCCAAGTTCCGGGCGGCGTCTTCGTATCGCCCCAAGGCCATGTGGGCAAGGCCCGTCATGTGAAGGACGTCTTGCGGCTCCTGCCCCGGTGGATACGAGTCAGCCAACCGGCGCAGAACGACCAGGGCACGCCGAGGCTGGTTCAGTACGCGATATGACTCAGCAACCTCCATCAGAACCTGCTGGTTGTCCGGCGAGAAATTAACGGCCTGATGGAAGTCGGCGAGTGCTCGATGCGCGTCTCCGCTGGCTCGTGACACACGTCCGCGAATAGCCCAGGCCGAAGACAATTTGGGGGCCAAATCGATCGCTCGTTCCGCGACAATGCGCGCGCGATCGATCTGCCCGCTATCGATATACATCCTGGCGAGGCGTACTTGCACTAGGGGATCTTCGCCGGCCAGACGGCTCGCCTCTTCCGCTTCGGCAACCGCCTTCTCTTTCTCCCCACGGCGCCACAAGACGTCGGCGTAGTATCCCCGGGCTTCCGGATCGACGGGGCATGCCTCAACCGCCTGGGCCAACAGCGTCTGCGCCTGCTCATCGTCTCCTTGCTCAGCCGCGGCAAGCCCCTGTTGCGAGAACTGGCGACAGGTCACCAGCGATCGTGAGATTGGACCTTCGCGCCCCGACAACCGACAGCCACCAACCATGACCAACAGCATCACTGCGACCATGGAAATTGCGGTTCTTTTGGAGCAGTAAAAAGGCATCGAACTGTCTATCTCGCGAGCGATACGACCCGGCGTTCCATTGTCAGGCGATAGCACGATCGCCCTTTTGCATCTTCCTGGGCAGATCCTATTTCTCTGCGCGGCCACGAAAACAAGGGGACTGCGTATTCCCGGGGCCCCACTGGTTGCCCTGGGCTCATTCTATGCGCGACAGAACAAGTCGAGTAGAGCGACCCCGCACCGTATCAGATTGAAGAACTGCTTACTACCCCGATTTGCCCGGTTCACGTCTTCTATTACGGATGGTACTATGATATCGGTTCGCCTCTATGTTGCGAGAGAATCTGCTCGCAGCGTCACCCTTCTAATGGATCCGTGCCGATGCCCGCTAGATTCTCGCATTCGGAAATTGCGTTCGACTATCCCGACAATTGGACGCTCGAAAATGAGGACACCCAGGCGGAGTGCCATTCAGTCACCGTCTATAGTCCCGGCGGCGCCTTCTGGGCCGTATCTGCCCATCCGCACTCGACTATTCCAGACGAACTCGCCACGGCGGCAGTTGAGGCAATGAAGGAAGAATACAAGGAACTCGAAGTCGAGGAGACGTGGGACGACATTGCCGGCCAAGAAATCCGCGGATACGACATGAATTTTCACTACCTCGATCTGACCAACACGGCCCAAGTTCGCTGCTGGCAGACGAATCGGACCACCTATACGATTTTCTGCCAGGCTGAGGATCGTGAGTTCGACCGGGTCCAGCCCGTCTTCCAAGCGATGGTTGTCAGCCTGATGAACCAGATCGGGTAGCGTCCGATTGAAACGCAGGGGGTCTTTTGTAAGACTTACAACACTCGCATAACGGGGGCAGCAGCGAACCACACACACAACGCGAGTCATAACATCCTAGCATGAAATGCTTTGCACCTCCTAATTCAATCGTTTGGCTTCAGTGCCATTTCGACTGGCACGTCATGTGCAAATCCTTGGACGAACAGAGCAAGGCAGCATGCTCGCGAGAGGATCCGTGAATCTTAGGTAGGGTCGCCAATAGAGTGACCAATACAGAACCCAACTCGGGAAGAACCAGCTTTTCATGATCCGAGGGCCCGGTCGGCTGCCCGCACAGCCCACCGGGCCCTCTTCGTTTTCTTGCCTCCAGCCCCCTGCTTCAGTGCTACTCGCTTGCGGCCACGGCCCCAGGTACTCCAAGTACAGTGGTGACGGACCGTGTCGTTTGCCGAAAATCGAGGTCGGCTCCGTGGCCGTAGGCCGGTAGGTTCAACATCAGGCTCAACATCTTGTGCCCCGAGAAGTAATCGGCACGCCTTCCATTGATGTTGACAGCCCCCAAAGGCTCCACTACGTTCCGCCACGATCTAGATGTAGTAGATGCAATGGAGTAGGGGCCTCTGCTACATCTCGGCACCTGAGGGAGCCTGCATTGCCATTGACGGCCAGCCTTCCCACGGAAGCCCGGTTTTCCAGGCCTCCCGTTGGTCCGGAAAAATCACTCACTATGCAGACATCAGTAGTCCGTGCCGCCCCAAACTACAGCGTCTCCGACCTCGTGTTACCAACGGTTCCGAGAGCGTAACGAACGCTACAGACAAATCAAACGCGATCTAGCTCCGGGAGAATCGGCCATGCCAACCGTCGCCGAGGTTTTGCAATTGGCACGCGAGAGTCTTCACACGGGCCGTTTCGACGAGGTCGAGCGCCTTTGTCGTGCGGTACTGGACACGACCTGCAACCTAGCCGAGCCACACGCCTTGTTGGCCGAAGCGCTGGCCCAACATGACGCATTCGACGAGGCCTTGGCACACTTTCGCCAGGCCCTGTGCCTCCAACCGGACCATGTGCCGACACACTTGAATCTGGGATGCATGCTCGAACGGGCTGGGTGGATCGACGAGGCGATTGCCTGTTACCGCAATGGCCTACGGATCGCTCCGGACTTGGCTCAAGCCCACCAGAATCTTGGCCGTGCCTTGTGTGAACAGCATCGCGTCGCGGAAGCAATCACCTGTTTTGAGCGGGCACTTTCGCTGGAGCCCGAGTGGCCGGCGCCAAGACTGGGCCTTGCCCATGCCAGGCTCATGCTGGGTGACTTTGGGCGTGCCTGGGACGACTACGAGTGTCGCGATGCGGTCAAATCCGACTTGGGGAGAGCAAGTGGGATACCTCGCTGGAACGGCTCTCGATCGAGCGACACGACGCTGTTGATTTCGGCCGAGCAGGGACTTGGCACCGAGATTATGTTCGCCTCTTGCCTTCCAGACGTGGTCCGCGACATCGCACGAGTCGTGCTCGAATGCGATGCACGGCTTCAACCGCTTTTCCGCCGTTCATTCCCCGAGGTTTCTTTCGTAGCCAAGCCCACGGGCAAGAACGACACTCCACAACCATCCGATGCCGACTCGTATATTCCGTTAGGTAGCCTGCCGAGCCTCTACCGACGAAGCGAGGCCGATTTCCCTGACGGCTCACAGTATCTCGTGCCCGATTCGGTACTTCAAGCAGCCTGGGCATCACGATTGGAACGCCTGGGAGACGGGCCAAAGATCGGCATATCCTGGCGAGGTGGCAGTTCCACGGAGAAGATGCTCAAGCGATCAGCACCGCTCGATCAATGGCTACCGATCCTCCGTATTCCCGATATCCGTTGGGTGAACATTCAGTATGGACCATGCGACGGTCTATTACGGAAGATGGCCGACGAATACGGTATCACGATTCACGATTGGAACGATCTTGATCAGACACGCAACATGGAGGGCATGGCCGCTATGTTGTCGCAACTCGATTTGATTATCTCCGTTCCGAACTCGGCCGTCCATCTCGCGGCCGCCGTTGGCAGCCCCGTCTGGCTACTGCATCGTAACCGTCCGGTGACGCGCATTGGTGGGCGGGCGTGGATGGGGGAGGAGGCCTGGGCGAGAAAGAGTCAGGCGGCGGCGCTTGACGGCTGATCGACGGCGGGCGTCGAGAGAGCTTCTTGTTCGCGTCGCCAAGCGTCGGGCAGCAGGGTTTCGAGTTCGCCCGGCTTGAGGTCGGCGAGGCGGCGGAGGATGTCGCCGAGGTATTGCCAAACATCGAGGTCGTGGCGGCGGGCACTGGCGAGAACCGAATAGATGACGGCCGCCGCGCGACCACCCCGTTCGCTTCCAAAGAAAAGCCAGTTCTTCCTGCCCGTGGCGATCGCCTTCATCTCGCGCTCGACCGCGTTGTTGTCAATCGGGAGCCGACCGTCATCGACAAACCGACAAAGATCCGACCATTGATTCAAGGCGTAGGTGATCGCCTTGCTGATTTTCGACTGCGGTACAACACGATGCTGTTCCTGTTCAAGGAACAATCGCAACCGGAGCAGATGTCCCGTCGATTCACGCCGACGAACCGCGCGCCGCGAATCGGCGTCGAGCGACTTGCACTCTTTCTCCACTTGGTACAGCTTGGCGATCAATGCCACGGCTTGGCTCGCGATCACGGGCGACGTCGCCATCGCCTCGTCGAACTTCCGTCGCGCATGGGCCATGCAGCCGGCATGCGTAATGTTCGACAACTTCCGATAGGCCGAGTACCCATCGGTCAGCAACGTGCCACTGAAAGCTCCGAGAAACGCCATCGGCGCGGTGTGCGCACGGGTCAGCGCAAAGTCGAACACCGTATACGGCGCAGCGCTATCCTCGAATCCATAATACTGCCAGAGGTAGGTCGTTTTGGTCGGACTGCCCGGCCGTTTGCGGTCGACCATCGGCGTGGTCGTCTCGTCGGCCGCCAGATATTCCAGCATCAACAACTTCCGGTGCATTAACTCCCAAAGCGGCTCAAGCAGTTCCGCCGTCTTCCGGGTCCAGTCCCAAAGCGTTTGCTTCGGCAGGTTGATGCCCGCGTCTTTGAGCGTCTTGGTCGCCTGGCGATAGTGCGGCAGATGGTAGAAGAACTTGCCGATCACGATGCTCAGGAGCAACTCGACGCCCGGCATGCCCCGATCGATCGGACGCGACGGGAGTTCCGGGCGAAGGATCTTCGCCACGTCATCGTCGCACGCACAAGGCAACGGGCCGCGAATCACGACCTCGGTGACGTCCACAATCACCTTGGCCTGGATGTAATTCAACCGCTCCGACTTCTCGATGCGGATGATCGAACGTTCCTCGCCGCATGTTTCGCAGTTCGGCTCGTCGATATCGAGTCGCTCGACCACGCGACGTTCCAGATGGCTCGGCAACTTCTTCCGGCCATGCCCGCCTTTACGCTTCGGCTTGATTTCGGCGGTCGATTCACTGGTATTGTCATATTTGGCCTTGTCGTCCGCGACATCGGCCGATTCCGGCCCGGCCACGCTGATCTGGAACGTGTCGCTCGCTTCGTCGATCAACGCCTCGAGCAGTTCCGGCAGCAAAAGTCCTTGGTCCGGGTGATACTTCGACTTCTCGCTTTTGCGACCGTAAAGCTTATCGAGCAGCGATTGGATCGTTTCCTGTTGCCGCTCTTCGCTTTGGCATTTCATTCGATACACTTCCAGGAGCGAGGCGAACATCTCCGGAAGCTCCGGACTATTCGCCACCAACTGGGCGTCGATCGAATCGAAGTCGTACTGTTGCGTGAGTGACATGCGTTGCCTGGGGCGGAGATCATTCGCTCAAGTATGCCGACATCTTATCGGCACTGGACGAAATAGGCAATCGCACTATACGACAAAACGCACTGTTTTGTGAAAAAAGACCGACGAAAGAATATCGACGCGAGTCATCGCCGATAGCGTTTGCGTTTTCGCGTGTGTTGGATATCGATCCCTTCGAGTATCATCGCGAGTTTCGCGGCGGTCAACTCGATGCGTCCCTCGGTCGTTGGCGGTGGGATGCGAAAAGTTCCTCGCTCGAGCCGCTTGTGCCAAATTGCGTAGCCGTCACTGTCCCAGTAAAGCAGCTTCAGCAATGTCTGACGCCGATTCGAGAAGACGAACAGGTCGCCCGAAAGCGGACTTGTGTTCCACCCATGCTCGACGATCGCCGAGAGGCCGTCAAAACCTTTTCGCATATCGGTCGGCTCGGTACTGATGAATATCCGCGTGCCGTATCGCAAGCTCAACATCGGGCCGTCTCCAGAACGGCGAAGACCATGCCGAGTTGTGTACGCGTCGTGCCGGATGGAACGCGAACGATCGTTCCGTCGGCCAGCACGATCTCGATCGACGCCGATGGCTCGCGAGCCGACTCGCCCAGTTGTTCATCAACCACGACCACCGGCGCCAAAACGGGCGGCGCATCCTTCTTGCCACGGACCTCGCGATCTTGAAGTTGGATCCTCTTTCGCCAACGGTAAAACGAACTCTCATTGAGTTGCCGACTCCGGCAAAACGCCTGAATCGACGTGCCGCTTCGTTGCTGGCCGGCAATCACCTCCCGCCAAAACGGCTCCCTGCCCCCATCCCGTCGACCTCCACCACCCGCCTCGCTCTTCGACATCCGACTTCCTCCCAAGGTTGAATTACTTACAACCCCAAGATACCCCACCCGTCAAGAATGCGCGGCGCCGGACGGTTACGCTGCTGGCGATGATTTGGCATGACATCACCGAGCACAAACAGACGGAAGACAAGCTCACTCTGGCA
>CAYLRE010000092.1:0-15424 GCA_964385715.1 uncultured Planctomycetaceae bacterium | reverse complement strand
ATCATGAATGAACTCTATGGGATGTATAAGAAACGGGGCCACCATATCGTCAATGGGATTCATTCCAAACAGAGTGGGCTGCCGCATTCTGAATTTACGCACATCGTCGCGGACGACAACACAACGACGCTGGGGTTGGGCATCAGTCCCAGCGAAATCTATTTCCTGGAGCATCTGTTCGAGGACTATTCGCCGCAGTCGATCTTTATCGTCGGCAACTCATTTGGCTGGAGCACACTCGCGCTTTCGCTGTTGAATCCAGAGGCCAAGGTCGTTGCAATTGAGGCGGGCATGAACTCCTTTACCGACGCCTGGATCGAGAAGAGCAACGAGATTGCGAAGGAAGAAGGGCTTAACGCCGTCGTCGAAAAAGGGATCTCGCCGCAGGATGTCGCTGGCGTAGTTGAACGCAATTTTCCGGAGCCGGTTGACTTCGTATTCATCGATGGTGATCACACGAACAAACAGGCCGCACTCGACTTTGAAGCCATTCGGGCGTTTTCGAGACGAGAAACGATCTTCCTCTTCAACGACGTACTCTACCGGGATCTCGGCAAGGGGATTCGCGGGATTGTAGAACGTACCGGACTCGATGGCCACGTGCTGTGGCGTACGAGTAGTGGCATGTGCGTGCTTTGTCACGACGATTGCCATGAAGACAAACTCGAGCTGCTCTCGAACTTCAGTTTGGGTCCGAAGACCGCTTCGCTGTTCGCTAGCCTAAAGAAGGTCAATCAGGAGTCGGCACGCAATCAGGCGTTGGAGCAGGCTGGTTTGGGAGGAGCGCTGTAGCCGAAAGCGGGTTCACTTGCACGTGAATAGCAATACCGGTACGGCCCTGTCTGGCCGCTTGGCGGGCGTTGCGCGTCGACGGCTGCGTTTTGGGACGGGCTGTTTCGCGAGACACCGTAGCGCACGCTAGGATGACTTTGTGTGCTGAGACAACTTGGTAGCCATGTTGGCAAAGACACCATCCCAGTCGCCCGGCTTCGGCTGACGGAACAGCTGGTGCCCCGGATACCAGGCATTGTCGTCGCGGCCGAAGGTCCACCGCCAATCGGGCCAGAATGGTAGTACGAGCCACGTTGGCGCTCCTACAGCACCGGCGAGGTGCCCGACTGCCGAATCGCAGCAGATCACTAGGTCGAGCGATTTGAGGATGGCGGCCGTATCCATAAACGCGCCGCTGTCGCCGTCAACTTCCGGGCCCAGTTCGAGCAGGTTGAATCCTTCTGGAAGCGAGGCAATCTGTTCGAGCCCGTCACGTTGTTGGAGATTGACTAGCTGAACATGAGGAAGTGCGGCGAGTGGTGCCATGGCTGCGAGAGGAAAGGATCGATAGCGGGTGACGTCCAGCTTGCCATCCTCCGTCGGTTTCGCTCGCCAGGCGACGCCGATCTTAAACTTGTCTACTTGTTTAAGCCTTTCTTGCCAACTGTGGATTAGCGTCGCGTCTGGTTCAATGTAGGGCACCTCTGCCGGTACGGCGTCAATGGAGGTTTGGAGGATGCCCGGAACGCTTAGTAGGTTGACGTATAGGTCGCAGTTGGGCGCCTCTTCGTTGCGAGCGATGACGGCGTCGACGGCGGTGCATTCCTCGAACAGTCGCAGCAGTGGTCCGTGGCACTCGACGACCACACGTGCCCCACGCTGCTGCAGGAGCTTCGCGTAACGGATGAATTGGATGTTGTCGCCCAATCCCTGCTCGGTGCGGACGAGCAGCGTCGTGCCGTTAAGGTCCTCGCCTTTCCATTGCGGCAACGGGTAGTCGGGCGAATAGCCGGCATGTTGCCACCGCCATTCGTACTCAGGCCAGCCACGACGGAAATCCCCGGTCTGCAGCCAACTACATGCTCTGGCAAAGTGGGTGGAAACGTGATCGCCGTCGAGTTCTAGCGAGCGCTGGTAGCAGGCCTGTCCCTGTTCGTGTTCGCCAAGAGCGCTTAGCGAGCGGCCCATGTTGGAGGTCGCCGAAAGACAGTCCGGCAACAGCTCGATGGCGCGGTGGAAACTGGCGATGGACTCTTCGAGTTCGCCGTGGCACTTTTGCGCAACTCCAAGGTTCACGTGGATTTCCGCCTGTTGGTCGTCCAACTGCAGGGCATGCCGATAGACTTTGATCGCGTCTTCATTCTTGCCGATCGCTTGAAGTGCGACGCCAAGTCTGCCGTACGTGCGGGCACCAGCCGATGGATCGCCGATATGGACGAGTTGTTCGGCATAGTCTTGAAGTGGACGGATCAGTTTGCGGTGGGCTTTGCCGTAATCGGGTTTGGCTTCCACAGCCCGTTCTAAATGGCCGATCGCGTCGACAAGTTGGCCCTGTTCGAGGCGCAGGTTGCCGAGATTGAAGTGGGCTTCGTGGTATTTTTCGTCGATCTCCACCGCGCGAGAAAAGGCTTCGGCGGCGGCATCGTTTTGTTTAAGAGCTCGCAGCACGTTGCCCAGATTGAACTGCGCCTCGGCAAGGTCGGCGTCGAGTGAAATTGCGGTTTCAAGAGATTGTCGCGCCTGGTCAAACTGTTTTAGGGCACCGTAGGTCGCCCCGAGGTGGTTGTGATAAAGGGGGTTGGTTTCGTCGAGTGTGATCGCCTCCTGAAGCGATGCGATTGCGGAGTTTGCATCCCCATTCTTGAAGGCGATCAGCCCCAGGATATGGTGTGCCCCGTGGTTTTCTGGCGCCGCGGCGACGATGTCTCGACACATACGTTCGGCGGCCTCATGGTTCCCCTTGTGATATTGTTGGCGTGCTTCGTCAATGGCTGTAATGGTGCTCATGTTGTGCGGATTCTCAAAGGTAGAGACGCGAACAGCTCGCGATCGATTGCGTTTTCAAGGTAAGTATTTTGCACGACAATGGTTGTGATCGTACTCTTCGAGACTTTCATCGCTGGTGATGCGGTTCGCGATGAAAATGCCCCGGAGACGGATTTGTCGCGTCCGGTCGGACGTTTGTCTCATGTAGAATTTGACCGTTGCATTAAACTGCGCCGCCACGATTTGTCAAATCGAAATTTGCAAGGTTGCCGATGCGGTCCGGAGTCGCCACAATGCGCACGCTGAAGATGTCGCCGATAGATACCACACATTGCCGGGGCGAAGAAGAATGAGCCAAGCGATTGAGAGTCTAGGTCGGTCCATCGATGGTACCGCTCAGAGAGAACGGCCGTTGTTCTTCGCTTTCGGTATTCCGAAGTCGGGGACGACCTTTTTGCAGCAGATTATCAATGCTCATCCCCAGGTGAGCTGCCCGAGTGAGCACCAATTTACGACGCTGCTGACCTACATTCCCAAGATGATGGATTCGTACAATCGAATCTTGGGTGAGATTGACCAGAAGACGGCCCGGCAGGGAACGGCACCCTTTGTGCACGAAGACGTGCAGGCTCTTTGTCGTCATGCTATTTACTTGGCGATTCGACGAGCGGCTGAGGAGAAGAACGCTCGCTGGATGGGCGCCAATGACAACGCGATCGTCGATAATTTGCCTCTCTTTCTGCAGATGTTTCCAGAAGCCCGTTATCTTTGCATCGTTCGCGATCCACGTGACTCGATTCTTTCCAGCTGGCATCACAATCTTCGTGTGGAAAAGGCATTTCTGGAGCGGGCTGTGAGTCTGGAGAACTGGGCCGACTCGCGTTCCGTGGCCTGGCAATCGTCGATGAAGCAGATCCGCGACAGTCGCGAGAATCCGTCGCTTGCGGGCCGACTGGAATTTGTGCGCTACGAGGATCAGGTGGCTGAGCCGCTAAGCGAAATCGCGCGGGTATTCAAATTCCTCGGCGTGCCGGCCGATGAAGCGGAGATAGCGCGAGTTGCCGAGGCAACGTCTTTTCGCCGGGTGACGGGTTCCAAGGAATCCGAGGCCGATTCCAAGAATCCGTTCTTCCGCAAGGGGAAGGCAGGGTCCTGGAAGGACGAGTTGCCTGAGCATTGCGTTCAGAGCATCGTTAACAATGCCCAGGACATGATGAAGCATTTTCGATACGTGTAGGTGGCCCGATGGCGAGGGCAACGGCGCATGGCCGCCTCTCGCACCCACGGCAATGCCGCGTGCCCTTAGTCACACGAGTCGAGTTCTCGTTGCCAATACGCGATTAGTCGTTCTCGAAACGCTGCCCGGCTGTAGCCCTGAGCGGTTTGGATGCCACGCTCGATCATGTACTGATATAGGGACCAACGCTCTTGTGTGAGCCGTACCGCTTGGGCCAATTTCTCGCATGCTTCGAGGACGTCCGCCTCGGCGGCCCAGAATCCGTTGTCGGTAGTGGCGTATTCGCGGGCGCCGAAGCCCGTGAAGCCGGTAACGAGGCAACCACAGGCCATCGCTTCGAGGGAGCTCAGCCCAAATGATTCGAACTGATTGAGCGAAAGGTAAATCCCGGATTGCTTGAGTACCGTTGCCACATCTTTTTCTGGGAGATTGTCGATCGCTCGCCAGGGCACGTCGGCCAGGTCAGGGTGTGCCGCGGCGAACAGGTCTCGGATGACGTACAGCTCATGTGGGCGTTTGCGAGGCATGAAAGCGATCTGTAGTCGCTTCGAGGTTTCCAGATGAAAAAGCGTTTCATCCACATAGCAGGGAATCATGCTGATCTTGGTGTCAGGAAACCGCAGGTGGCAGAATTCCGAGACGTGTTGGCTCTGCGAGATGATCTCGGTAACACCGTAATCGGCGTAATGCCTTCGATCTCCCAGGCCACGGAACACCTGGTACTGGTTCTGGCAAAACACCTTCTTGCGATTCTTGCTTGTCGCAAACTCGGCCAAGAAACCTGTATGATTTTCTGGAAAGACAAGAATATCCGAGTCCCGGTCGATTTCGCTCAGGCCGATCAGCGGTGCCGATTTACTTAGCCAGGCCGGAGGAGTCGGGTCTGAAGAGGCGACCGTCGCATTGAAGCCTGCTTCTACGAGCGTGGCGACGTGGCCGAAAATCATCTTGGAGCCCCCGGTGATCTCGGCCGGCGGCCAACTTACGTACACGATTCTTGGTTTCATGCTGCCCTGTTGTTTCCTTGAGAAGTGATTTCCGTCAAGCGTGTCGTTTGCCAGTAGGCCAGTATCCATGACGATGCTGGCGGCGCAAACCAGTCGTGAATTCAAAAATCGAATCCAGGCAGGACAGCTAAGCGAGGCATAGAGTGGACCGATGCGCTGGGGTGGCTGGACCGATGACAGGCGAGTGGTCGTCGTTTGGTGCCATTTTTAGGGACGAACGGCCTGGGTATGGGGGCTGCGCAAGCTGTGATGGCGCAAGTAGCGGGCGGCCGCGGGTCAGTGGCTTTGTTTTCTTAACAGCGTGCTCATCCTTGTGGTGAACTTGTTGCAATCGCCGTCAGGTTTCGTAGGATGTCGATACTGGATTTTTCTTTCTCTTCATCCAAAAAGGGGTTTCTTATGGTGGCAATCCGAGCGGAGATTTCGCCCGGCGAGTTGATCGATAAGATCACGATTCTTCAGATCAAGGCGGAGCGGATTTCCGATGCCGACAAACTTCCCAGCATCGAGTTCGCGCTTTCGACGTTGCAGTCGACACTCGGCGAAGAAGTTCCGGCGTCGGACGAACTTGAGAGGCTCAGTTCCGAACTCAAGACCGTCAACGAACGGCTGTGGGTAATCGAGGACGATATTCGAGACTGTGAACGTGAGAAGGACTTTGGTCCCAAGTTCATCGAGCTCGCCCGCAGCGTTTATCGAACCAACGATGTCCGTGCGGCGTTGAAGCGGCGGATTGACGAGCATCTAGGATCGCAGCTTGTCGAGCAGAAGAGCTACCAGGAATACGAATAGTGAGCGAATACGCGGCATGGCCACGACGGAAACCTCAAAAGAACAGCGGAGCGGGCCGTCGATCGACTTGAGTTCGGCGGCAGATCAACTCTTCCGACTCATTGGGCGAGAGCCCGACAACGCTGCGGCGCTAAATCAGCTCGCCATGGTCGAATGGCAGCGTGGGCATCAGGAAGCGGCAATCGAGTTCATTGAAAGGGCGGTCGAGGCCAAGCCGGCATCGGCGGAGTATCGGCATCGCCTGGGCACGATGTACGCGATGCTGGGCAGATTCGACGAGGCGACGGCAGCCTTGGAGCGTACAGTCCAGCTCGATCCGAACCTTGCCGACGCGCATTACAATCTGGCCAATGCGCTGAAGAAAGTAGGGCGAATTGATGAAGCGATCGAAGGATATCAGCGGGTCGTTCAACTTGCCCCAGATTATGCCGAGGCTCACTACAATCTGGCGAACGAGTTTCGTGATGCCGGTGAAGTAGATCGGGCGATCGCCAGTTTTGAAGCCGCATTGAAGGTCCGACCGGGATACCCGAAGGCAAAGGCGAATCTTTGCCGTTTGTTGATTGAGACTGCGATCGAATTGCGGGAAAATGAGCAGACGGCGGCCGCAATTGAATATCTGCGTCGGGCCACCGCTCTCGACGACGAATCGGCATCGGCTTGGGCTCACTTGGGCGCGATCTTGGTTATCGAGGGTGAGCACACGGAGGCCATCGGTGCGAACAAGCGGGCTTTGGAATTGAAGTCCGACCTGCACGTGCCGCATGCTAACCTCGGGACCTCCTATCGAGAGTGTAGGCAGAATGAAAAAGCGGAAGAACACTTCCGCATTGCGCTGCGTCTGAAACCAGATCATGCCGAATCGCACATGAACCTAGCCAGTTTGCTGGCCAAACGACGCGCGTACGATGAAGCTCTTTCGCACAGCCGTGAGGCGCTTCGGATCAAGCCTGGGTTCGTTGAAGCGATTGCGACCGAGGGCTCGGTTCTGGCCTTCACGAATCAGATGGAAGACGCGATCGCCTGTTTTGAAGAGGCATTGCGGCTTCGTCCTGATGATCCCGAGTCGCTGTTCAACATGGCGTTGGTCTACTATCAGGAAGGCGATTACGACACGGCTCTCGCGCGATTTGACCAGGCGTTGTCTTTCAAACCGGATAATGCCGTTCCGCGTACTGCTCGCGCCATGTTGCTTTTGGCGCGTGGTCAATTTGAGGAAGGCTGGCGAGAATACGAATGGCGATGGAAGTCGTCCGAGTTTGCCGACGATGTGTTTCCACATCCGCGTTGGGCAGGCGAGTCGCTGGAAGGAAAGACAATTCTTGTTCGTATCGAACAGGGGTTCGGGGATTCCTTTCAGTTCATTCGATATGCCGACGTTCTCAAGGCACGTGGGGCTCGCGTAATCTACCAGTGTGTAAAGCCGCTTATTCCCGTCATTTCGACCTGTCGTGGAATCGACCAGGTAATTAGCCGTGAGGCAGATCTGCCTGAGTTCGACGTCTATATCCCGTTGATGAGTATTCCATGGTTGGTTGGAACCACTACGGAAACGGTTCCCGCCGATGTGCCCTACCTGCATCCTGAGCCGCAGCTGGTCGAGAAGTGGCAAGCCGAACTCTCGAAGTACGATGGCCTAAAGATCGGCGTTGCCTGGCACGGTAACAAAACCGCCGAACATGGCCGCTCGAGATCGTTTCCTGTGGCGGCGCTTGAAGAAATCGCCAATCTGCCTGGCGTGACGCTGTTCAGTTTGCAACGCCATGATGGCTTAGAGGAACTAGAAGAAATTCGCGGCAAGTTCGAGGTCGTTGAATTCGGAGATGACTTTGATACCGAGGCCGGGCCCTTCATGGATACGGCCGCAGTTATGCAGAGCCTGGACTTGGTGATCTGCTGCGATTCGGCGGTGACCCATCTTGCTGGCGCCGTCGGAGCGGAAACCTGGGTCGGGCTGCCTCAGCCGGCTGAGTGGCGGTGGATGGTCGACCGAGATGATAGTCTCTGGTATCCCAAACATCGACTCTTCCGTCAGGCGACCGACGGGGACTGGGACGGGGTCTTCGGTGCAATGCGTGACGCGTTGGTCCAGCGGCTGGCCGAAATGCCGGCTAGCGAGTCGAAAGCCAGCGTTGAAGGTGAAACGCCGAACTCGCCAAGCATCTCACCGAGTCCCGCTGCCGCCCGGGCCGAACGGCAGCGTCAGAGTGCCCAGCATCTCAAGGCGTGTGTCATTCACCGCAACGCCGGTCGCCACGAAGAGGCCGTGGTAGAGGCACGTAAATCGCTCGAGCTAGATAGTGAATCACTAAAGGCTCATGTCCTGTTGGCGGCCAGCTTGACGGAGCTACGCCGGTTTGCCGAGTCGGTTCCCTACTATCGCGCAGCCATGGCAATGCGGCCTGAGAGTGTCGGCTTGCAGATTGATTTGGGGATCGCTCTGAGTGAGATCGGAGACGGCCAAGGGGCGATCGCATGTTATCGAGAAGCGGTCGAGCTGAATCCCCATTTCCCGGCGGCCCACTACAATCTCGCATTGGCACTGCTTCGGGCCGGTGAGTACACCGAGGGGTGGAACGAATACGAGTGGCGTCTCCACTCCAACTTGCACCTACCTTGGCCGGAGCAACCCCGATGGGATAACGGTCCGCTCGACGGTAAGCGGATCTTGCTCAGGTCAGAGCAGGGCCTTGGCGACACAATACAGTTTGTGCGGTATGCCAAGTTGGCGAAAGCCAAGGGTGGTTACGTAATCGTGCAGTGTCAAAAGGCACTCATGCCGCTGCTGCAGAACCTCGACTCGATTGATGAACTCGTTCCCGATGGAGAGGATGTCGAGTCCTTCGATTGCTACGCCGACTTGATGAGCCTTCCGCGAATTACTGGAACCACGCTCGATGCTGTGCCGGCAGAGCCTTCCTATATCCAGCCGGAAGAGACGCTTGTCGAAAAATGGGAATCAAGGCTGGCCGACCTTAAGGGGCTTCGTGTGGGACTCGCCTGGCAAGCGAACCCCGGGCAATCTACGGGGCCAGCTCGCTCCTTTCAGCTGGCCGCCCTGACACCGCTGGCGCAGGTGCCGGGAGTTGAGTTTGTTAGCCTGCAGGCGAAGGAAGGTCTCGATCAACTTGATTCCTTACCCGACGGCATGCGCGTAATGCGTCTGGACGATGGGCGATATGAAGGCGGTTTTGACGAACAGGCCGGCCCGTTCATGGACACCGCCGCGGTGCTGAAGTCTCTCGATCTGGTAATTGCCTGTGATTCCGCCGTGGGGCATTTAGCAGGGGCAATCGGAGTTGAGACCTGGCTGGCTCTGCCGCAGTCGTGCGATTGGCGATGGCTGACCGAACGGGAGGATTCCCCTTGGTACCCGCGGCATCGACTATTTCGGCAGGAAGAGCGAGGCGAGTGGGGGCCTGTCTTCGCGAGCATTGCCACTGCTTTGGCCGAACGGGCCACCGCTAAATCTTCGTAACGAGGCCTTCGCCGTCGTTAGGCGCTGAGCCGCGCGCGGATTCGGCCCGCCGTCCAGTGCAACGCTGGCACAATCATGATGTAGGAAAGCGGTCGAAGCGGAATGCTGTATCGCGGTATGTAAGAGACGAGTAGCAATACGGCCGCCAGGTAGGCCAGCGCGAACAGACTGACCAGGAGCAATCGCGGATTCCCGGTCAATCGATGACGACACCAAGATGTCAGCACTAGGGCGCTGCCCGTCACACTGAGAATGAATAGCGGCCAGTGCAGCCACCGCATGGTGCGATAGAGCAGCGCCAAGAATGCCGAGTCTTTGAAACCATCCTTTTTCATGCGGTAGATGGTCGTACCGCCATGGTAGAGTTGGTCAAAGTTCCAGAGCGTGACCCAGCGGCCCCATAGGTTCCAGGTGATGTACTTCCCTGGAATTTCCGAGAATGGCTGCTTCGTTGACAGTTTCCAGTTCTTGTCTGTTTGATCTTCCATGTCGGCCAACACATGGGTGGTCTCGCCGCGGGCGTACCAGTTGGGCGGGCTAAAGCGAGAGCGAATCATGTGGGTGGTTCGCGAAAGATCGGCATGCTTGTTGTCGACCGTTACCCCGTCGGCATTGTGAACGTACTGGCGTTCAAACACGCCTTCTGCGGTCAATGCCAGACTCCATCCCAAGAACAAAGCGGCGGCCATCGTTAGCCCCTGCCGGCGCGACGCGAATTTCGCCTGCTCCGGCGAGAAGAGCATCAGAGGCAAGCACGCGAGCGGCAAGAAGTAAGTGATGTACCGGACCGAGGCCGAGAGTCCCAGGATCAGACCAGCGACGATCACTAGTGAGATCGACTGTCGTTGCCAACTGCAAACGAGAACGAGAAGTCCCGTCATTAACAGGAACGTGAAAAGCGTTTCAGTTAGGACGTACTGCTCAAGGGCAATCAGGTGAGGGCAAATGGCTACCAGCAAAGCGGGTAGAAGTGAAAATGCCCAGGGGAAGCTGCATCGTGCAATCAGAAATGTGACAACGACTATGAGAGAGCCCAGTACCGACTGCGCTCTGGCGACCTGATCGGCGAACTCTCTTAGGTTGTTGGGCGTATCGATCCAGATCGTTAGAAAGGTGGGGTAGCCTGGACGTAAATCCGTTCTAGTTTGGGGAGGCGTTTCGGCGGGTTGTTCGAGTGAGAACGCACCATGTTTTTTGATGTTGTATGCGGTTAGCGTGTACTTGGCCGCGTCGGCCCTGACGGCGCTCGCCGTTTCGCTGCGCGATTGATAGTGGGTGCGTATCGCCAAAGAAATCGCGAACACGACCGCGATAATAGCCAGGTGTTGAATGCAGACGCGGAATCGACTCAAGACCCTTGGCCCTCCGAAGTGGAGGTTTCGCTGTCAGAGGAAGCCGAAGGTGGCTTTCTCGTCTTTGTCCAGTTGCTGCGTAGCAGGCCCTTCATTGTTTCGACGGCCTCACGATGCTCTGCGACATCGACGACGTTGGCGCGTTCCGGCTGATCGGAGTGATAGTCATATAGTTCGGTGGCGATTGCATTCCCGTCGAGCGCCTCGCTGTCGCTGCCTCGGTTCCAGCTGACGAACCGATATCGATCGGTGCGGACGCTGTAGCCGGTAATTGGTGATTTGTCAGAAGCGATTCTCCCGATCTGACTGAACGAGCTGTTTGCCCACCGGCGGTCGGGGTTCTGCAGCAGCGGGACGAGGCTAATGCCCTCCAGCTGTTGTGGGGAAGCGATTCCGGCGAGCTCGCAAAGGGTCGGGAAGACGTCAACCAGCTCAGTGAGGCCCTTTGTGTGTTTTCCGCTGGCCGCACCGGCCGCCTTGACGATGAGCGGTGATCGCAGGCCCAGCTCGTAATTGGTCGCTTTGCCCACGACACCATTTTCCCCCAGGTGAAATCCGTGGTCCCCGACCAGGACAATGGTCGTGTTTTCGTACAAGTCGAGGCGTTTCAGCTCATCGATGACCTGTCCAACCAGTGCGTCGACGTAGCTGGTGCAGGCATAGTAGCCCCTCGTCATCTTCCGTAGCATGTCGGGAGTAAAGGTAATCTCCTCGAGCAGCGGAACGCCGGAGTAGAAGCGTGGCTCGTATGAGCCGTGTCCTGCATTCGGGGCAGCCAGGCGCGGTGCTTCGAGATTCACCGGCATTTCGATGGAGTCCGCCGGATAAAGATCCCAATACATTTGAGGGCAGTTGAAAGGGAGGTGCGGTCGCACGAACCCGACCGACATAAAAAACGGCCGCTTGCTGTCCTTGAGCGCTTGCAGCTTGTCGATTGCGGCTAGGGCTGTTTGCCCGTCGGGGTAAGCTTTGTCCGGCACGTCAGCCGCCTCGGTGACAGGGCCACGAACTCCGTCTTTGACGCCAGTCTTGTGTCGCGCGTCGTCCGTCAGGTAGACGAGGTGCGTTTCGTTTTTCCACGGTTCCTCCGACCACGCCTGTTCATCGTCCCGTTGTCCGAAATGAAAGTTCTTGCCAAAGGAATAGGTTTCATAGCCGTGTTCGCGAAAATGCCGGGGTAACGTAGTTAGTTTCGGATTGCCTTCGCGAATGCTCTTGGTAAACCAATGGACGTTCGTGGTGTTCGGATAGCAGCCGGTAAAGAACGAGGCCCGCGAGGGAGCGCAGGCCGACATCTGCGCGTAGGCCCGTTCGAATAGCACGCCTTCGGCGGCCAGGGCGTCGATGTTGGGCGACTTGATATGCGCACGGCCATAGCAGCCAAACTCCGGTCGCATGTCGTCAATGACGATCAGCAAGACGTTGTGCCCGTGGGATGGTAGCTTCGCGGGGGGCAGCTTGGCATGCGGCGGCTGAGGAGCGTCGACACATCCTGCCAGGGCAATCGTTAGGAGAAGCAGGCAGATTGCCGGTAGAAGTGGGCGGCGCATGCGATTCTTCATTGCTCACAAGGAAGTGGCGACGCGTACGATTGTACGTTAGCGCTCGGGCTATTTGAAGGCGAACGCTGGTGTTGAGCCGGTCTGGGCCTCAGCTTACTTGCTGCGTAGCGAGTGCCGGCCGCCCTTGGTCGACTTTACGCTAACCTCGAAGGGACCTTCGCCTTCGACCAGCCAACGAACGTAGATGGTCGAGTTGCCGCCAATGGTCTTGAGCTCGACGTCGGCCGGGTGGTGCGGGTGATCGTGCGTTTGGGCGAACCACTTCGATCCGCTGGTGAGGGCGGCCGCAACATGGATCTTCTTGTTATCTACGCCTGCCGCCCGAATTGAGACGACGTCGGGCGGGGAGATGTTGCGATGCACGTCGACCGCCAGGCGAGTCGGGATCAGGCGTTCATTCTCGATGGTTGCCGTTACCTGGGTAAGTCCGTCGCCGAGGTCTTCCACGTCGATTGACTGCACGCGAACCTTTGGCATCTGATCGGCGTGGTAGAGCGTGAAGGCCATGTTGCGGTGGCACATCTCTTCCAACATAAACGACGGCGGTTGGCGGCCGAAATTCTTCTTCTTGCCACCGACTTCGACGCGACCGAACTGCGGGTGATCGATTTCCTTCCAGTCGACGAAGGCGTCCTCGAACAGCAGGTACTTGTCGAATTCGTGAACGATCTCACGCTTCGGCATGATGTAGCCGGCGTCTTTGGTGCCGAAGTAATTGAACGGCCCCCACACCTCATTCAGGAAAGCGAGGTGTCCGAGCATTTGATATCGCCAGTTGATCGTCTCGCCGTAGCTCTCATATAGGCTGCTGCTCTGTACAATGTAGTCGTAGCCGGGCAGGATCCGCTCGCCGAGCTTGGCCATGGTGTCATGAACACGGATATCGGCCGCATCGTAGCGATCGCTGGCAACGGCAGGACCGCGAACGATCAGACCGCCGGTGTTGTGGTAATTCTGGCTGCCGGCGATATGGGGGCGAGCCATCATGAAGTCGGCGAAGGCGCGAATCTCTGGCACGGCCAACGGGTAGCGATAGCCACCGAGCTGGATGTATTCCGGTTCCCATTTCCAAGGGAAGAGACGATTTGGATCGTAGTAGCCGGCGTAGTCCTCATTGATTTTTCCATCGCCGTCGTTGTCGTAGCCCTCGACTCCGACCATCCGATAGGTGCCCTTGGTCCCCTCGGGGGCTTCGATCATCATTCGCGGGAACTTGGGATGCGGGATGTGCGTGCCGTTCTCGTCACGGACTCGCAAGATCGTAATGTGTCCATCACCGTCGAGATCATCGGCAGGGTCTTCGTCGAACAACCCGTCGCCATCATCGTCGACAGGACGCATGCCTCCACGCGGCCAATCGGTGTTGTTGGCTTTATAGAAGTGAGCGTCGCGGGCGTCCGGGTTGATCATCGGGGCCAGATAGAAGACGCGTTCGTCGAGCAGCTGCTTGATCCGCGGATTGATGGCCGCCATTTCCGCGAGATACCAGGCGGTATATAGCACCACTTCCGTGGCTTGTGTTTCGTTGGCATGCAGTCCGCCATCGATCCACATCGCCGGTTTGTCGGCGAGCGGTTTGCCGTCCTTGCGATTGGTGACGGTCATCACCCACAGGTCACGCTTGCCGTACGACTTGCCGAGGCTTTCGAGTTTGGCGAGGTGCGGGTGCGCCTTGGCGATGTCCTGAAGCATCTTGCTCGACTGGGCGTAGTCATAGAAGCGATTCCAGTGGACCGGCACCTTGGGATTGGTGACGCCGCCCATGGCGCGATAGACCTGCTTCTCTTGGTTGGCGTAGTTGGCCGTGACCTTGAGCTTCTTGATCGGACCGTTGGTCTGGCTCGGCGGAGCGGGATCGCCATCGGCCAGAACTCGCGAAGAACCAGTTGCCAGCGCGAGCGTGATAACCAATGCTAATGCCGGAATCGCGAATAGAATGGTTGTGCGTCGTGGTGTCATTTCAATTCGATCTCTACGGTGTGTTCGCCGACGGGGGCTGCCCAGGCGCGAATGGTTGTTTTTCTCGGCCGCTTGTCGCGGACGCGAAGTAGCCAGGTGTGTTCTTGTGTTCCGCCGCTGCCGGCGATCGGTTGAAGCTGAATGCGGACCGGGCCCCGAATCAACTCGGCCCCCTCCGGCATGTCGAGCGCGATCTGCACTCGCTGGGTTTGTCGTGAACGACGTCCCAGTTCCGAGGATGTTGGTAGGTACCCGGTGTTAATGACCTTGGCGTGCACCCGAAATACGCCGGCGCCAAGCGATTCAACTTCCGTCTCGTGAATCGCGATCTTGGGCATCGACTCAACGAGCTTGCCAAGGAACCGGACATGCTTACCCGCGAGGGCCTCGATTTCGGTCGCCGGTGGATTGTCTCGCCAGAACGGTTTAAAGCCGCCGACTTCGACCTGCTTGCCTGGAAAGTCGGGGTGATCGATCGATTGCCAAGCGGCGAAGCCGTCAATGTTATTGGCGTCCATCCAGCGAAGTGCGTTCAGGTCGTCCGCACCACGTTTGTCGTCCGACTTCTTCTTGTCGTCCGCTGGCGTTTGCTTCGGCACCCACCAACCGCGGGCGGCAAGCGACCAACGGCCGTAGTGGAAGTAGGCCCAACGGCTAAATGAGCCGGATCCTTTAGCCGGGCCAGGGGCATTCTTCTCAGCGAGAAGTTCACGGTAGTCCTTGGCCAGCGATGCGACGTACTTAAGGTCGCCGCCATCGACGAAGACCGGGATCCGGGTCGGATTCTTGCCGGTCTTCCAGGTCTGCATCAAATTGTCTTCAGGCGTGAACGACAGCACGGCTGCAATATTGGTGCGGTCAAAGAGAAAGTCCGCTACGGCCCGGGTTTCGTTCTCCGACACCTGATGCGGGCCGGCGTGGGCCTTGAAGTATGGATACTTGAAAGTGAAGTTGCGATTGAATGCCACTCCGTCGCCGGCGTCCTCATTCCACTTGTCGTCGTGGTCGTTGTCGACGCCCTCAACATAGAGGTGGTACTGGCCCGCTTCACCCTTGAGGCGATCGGCCTTGATGAGAACACGCGGGTCTTTCGGGTGAGCGATGTATTCGCCTGCCGCGTCGGCCACGCGCATCATGGTGATTACGCCGTCGCCGTTGAGGTCCTCTGGCGGATCTTCTCCGAATGTGTGATCGCGATCGTCGTCGGTCTTGCGGGCGTTTCCTTGGGGACGTCGCCGTGGCAGCGCAAAGCACTTCTCGGTCGCGTCGGGGCTGGGACG
>CAYLRE010000091.1:0-15695 GCA_964385715.1 uncultured Planctomycetaceae bacterium | reverse complement strand
GCCTGGGGAAAAGCGGCTGATTGGGTCGACTATAGCGGTCCAATCGACGGAACAGACTCAACAACAGCACGTCGCGCTTTCCACGTCGTTGGTGATGACCGTATACAACCAGCGCCACTCACTCGAAGAGGCGCTCGAGCGGATCGTATCGCTTGGCTTTGCCGATCAAATTATCGTGGTCGACGACCGCAGCACCGACGGCACTGCGGAGTTGCTTGCAGAACTAGCCGGGCGGATGCCGCTCGTTGTGGAAACGCACGAGAGGCACCAAGGCAAGGGAGCCGCCGTGCGAACGGCCATGCAACTTGCCAATAGCGAACTGATCGCGATTCACGACGCCGATCTTCAATACGATCCGGCCGAGATCGCGGTCCTAGTCAAGCCAATCGAAAGCGGTTGCTGCGACGCGATTTTTGGTTCGCGTTATCTGGCCCCCGTGTCGAGCGATCCTTCTCTGTTCCACGAACGGGGAACGCGCTGGCTAACCCGTATGTCGAACTTCTTTACTGGTCAGAACTTGACTGACATGTCGACCTGCTACAAGGTCTTCCGTCGAAGTCTGCTTGAAGATGTTGAGCTTCGCGAAAATGGTATCGGAATCGAATCGGAACTGACGGCCAAACTGGCCCGCGCCGCCGGTCGAATCTACGAATTGCCGATCACTTTTCGCCGCAACATGGCCGACTCTGCCAAGCAAGTTGGCTTTCTCGACGGACTCCGCGCCGCCTGGTGCATCTTGCGATACCGCTGGATCGACTAGAGCGGAATTCGCCACACGCACACACTTGGCGCACAAAAAAGGCGTCCCGATCCATCTGAACCGGGACGCCTTGAATGCTTCTTAATTGTCGCTGCTTGAGCGACGATTCTCGTGGGTGAAAGTTACTTCACCGTGCTCTTGGGTGAAGGTTACTTCACTACGAAGCCCTTCTTGAAGGCGTCGGCGCTGAAGGTCAGCTTGACCTTGGCGTCGTCATCGGCGGCGCCGTTGACTTTGCCCTTGCAGTTCTTGCAGCAGAACTTGACGGCCACGCCGGCGACTTCCGCTGCCTGATCGTCCTTCACCTTGCCACCGGAGATGGGGCACTTCTCTTGCACCGCTTGACCGCTGGCGGCCAGCTGGTGATTGGCGTAGGCCACGTGATTTTCATTCGACGTGTCGAACGACTTCGGGCAGTTGCCACAGCAGAAGTAAACCTTGCCGCCGTTGTGCTCGACGAACTTGTCGGCCTTCACCGGGGCCTTCGAGATCGGGCACTTCAGGCCCGCCACGTCCGAGGCATCGTCCGCGAACGCGTTGAAGGTAAATACGGCCGCCAGGGCTAGAGTCAAAACGCCTGCCATTGTCTTCATAAGTGGTTGCTCCTTTTCAATCGAAATGTTGTCGTGTTTTATAACCGCTGCCCGCCTCAGTAACTCAAGTGAGCAGATGTTTGTAGCGGTAGCCAAAGACAATCGCCAGGCGGCGCTGCCACACATCGTACTTCCGCCTGTCAGTACTCTAGTATCGCCGGACGACAGAGCAAGTCGCTGGCGGAGTCCCATCAGGCGGATAGTCCTACCATTATCGCTCCGGGTCAATGCGAAAGTCAAAGAAAAAACCTTGCCTTTTCGGTGAAGGGAGCCGTCGAATGCGGCTATTTCGCGGCGATCCGCCTTTATGTGGCGACTCGGAATCCATTCCTTTGAGGGACCCAGGTCGCGCGCACTGCTATCGTCGACGCGCGACAAAGTAGGCTTTTTCCCCTAATAAACAGGGGTTTCGCACCCTACATGACATTGACCCAAGGCCGACTTCCACTAGAATATTGCCCTTCCCACAAGAGTCCTAAGAATAGGCTGCGCCGGCGTTTAGCGTTTGCCGCAGTCGGCCGAGCGGCCGCCCTCGCGCCGCCCCTTTCAACTATGCCTTCCTCCCTCGAGACACCTTCCAACGAGATGAGCACGCCCCAAGACGCCGCAAAGCCTGAAGAAGCCGGTACGCCAGAAGAAGCCGGTATGCACGAAGCGGCCCGCCGCGAAAAACTGCGCAAGCTCCAAGAGCTGGGGATCGATCCCTGGGGTAGCCGCTTCGACGATCACATGCCGATCGGCGAAATCCGCAGCCGCGTTGGTGAAGTTCGCTACCAGACCGAAGACGGAAAGTCGATCGAACTGCCGGAGCTGGGCGGCGACTTGAACTTTCGCGAATGGAAGGCCGAGCACGGCAAGGGCGAACTCGTCGGACCAAAAGTTCGCGCCGCCGGTCGCGTCATGCTCGATCGCGACAAAGGCAAGCTGCACTTCATCGACATCAAAGATTGGACCGGACAGATCCAGCTCTTCGTCGGCAAGAATCAGATTGGCGAAGAGAACTGGCAGATTGTCGAATGCCTCGACTTGGGCGACCTGCTTGGCGTCGACGGCGAACTCCGCGTCACGAACACCGGCGAGCTTTCGATCTTCGCCTCGCAGCTGCACTTCTTGACCAAGTCGATCGAGCCGCCGCCGGAGAAGCATCACGGCCTCAAGGATCCGGAGCTGCGTCAGCGGATGCGGTATCTCGATCTGGCCTACACCGATGGCGTGTTGGAGACGTTCAAGCGTCGCACGGCGATTGTCCGTTCGATTCGCAAGACGCTCGACTCCCAAGGTTTCCTCGACATCGAAGGTCCCACGCTCCACTCCATCGCTGGCGGAGCGGCCGCGCGACCCTTCAACACCCACCACAACGCCCTCGACATTCCGCTTTTCATGCGGATCGCTTTGGAGTTACACCTCAAGCGCCTGATGGTCGGCGGCATGGAACGGGTTTACGAACTCGGCCGCGTCTATCGTAACGAAGGCATCAGCCCCAAGCATAACCCTGAGTTCACGATGCTCGAGGTCTACCAGGCCTATGGCAACTACGAGTCGATGATGGACCTGACCGAGAAGTTGATTCTCGATGCGGTCGCCGCGACCGGGCAGGGCCAGCAGCTCACCTGGGGTGAAAAGACGATCGACTTCTCGCCGCCGTTCGCCCGTCGCAGTTACGACGATCTGTTCGCCGAGCACACCGGTGTCGACGCCCACGATGAGGCCGGCATCAAGGCCCTGGCCGACAAGATCGGTTTCGACACGGCCGGCAAGCATCCCGACGTGATCAAGAACGAGGTGTTTGAAGAGAAGGTCGAAGACGCGCTCGAAGGCCCGGTATTCGTGATCGACTATCCGGCCAGCATCTGCCCGCTCACCAAACGAAAGACGGACGACCCGACCATCGCCGAACGATTTGAATTGTTCATCGATGGTATGGAAGTCGCCAACGCCTACACCGAACTGAACGACCCCGACCTGCAGGAAGAGTTGTTTCGCACCCAGCTCGAAGGCCAGTCGGAAGAAGACTCAATGGCCAAGATGGACACCGACTTCATTCGCGCCCTACGGCACGGCATGCCGCCGGCAGGTGGACTCGGCGTCGGCATCGACCGCCTGGTGATGCTGTTGACCAACTCGAAGACAATTCGCGAAGTGATTCTGTTCCCGCTGCTACGGCCGCAGGAGTAGTCTCTGTCGCTGAACACTCCGTGTTCAGCGACAATGAGAATATATAACCCGAAGCGTAAGCGAGGGACACGACCAAATCGCGATCAACACTGGCCGAGCCAGTGGCACCCTCGAATGAACATTACGTTTGCGTCACGCACATGACGCACGACATTAAACAAAGCCAAAGGATTGGCCATGTACAAGCTTCTGCTCTGCATCCGCTATCTGCGAACGCGCTATATCGCGCTTGCCTGCATCATCAGTGTGACGCTCGGCGTCGCGACCATGATCGTGGTCAACAGCGTGATGTCCGGTTTCGGTCACGAGATGAACGCTCGCATTCAGAGCATGACGGCCGATCTCTCGCTCGAAGCCCGCAGCCAGACGGGCTTTCCGGATGCGAACTGGCACATGGACGAGATTCGCCGCATCCTGGGCGACAAGGTCGTGGCCATGACCCCCACGGTTCACGCTCCCGCGCTGATGGACATGAAGGTCGGCACGCAAACCGTGACTAACGAGATCGTGCTGGTCGGCATCGACCCGACCACGTTCGCCTCGGTCAGCAAGAGCAGCGAGTATCTGCAACATCCGGAGAATCGTAAGCAGCTCAACTTCAACCTGCGAGAAGACGGCTTCGATCCGCGGATTCCGACCGGCGGTTGGAAGCATCGCCGTAAGGTGGCCCGCCGCGAAAAGGAACTCGAAGCGATTTACGCCAAGCCGGAATCGCAACCGGCAGCGGCCGCCGCGAATAACCCTTCGAACAAGACGAGCGACAGTCCCGCTTCTGATGAACCGGTCGATGACTGGGGTGCCGGAAGCAAAGACGACTGGGGTACCACCGCCGAAAAGAGTGTCTTCGACAAGGAGAAGGAGCAGTTCCCTGGTGCCGTGCTCGGCATCGGACTGGCCAGCTTCCGCACGACCGGGCCTGACGGCGAGAGCAGCGAGCGATTTCTGACCGTGCCAGGCGAAGATGTCTCAATCGCCTTCTGGCTCTCCGGCATGTCGCAGCGCACCGCCGTGAACAGCAACTTCACCGTGGTCGACTTTTCCGAAAGCAAGATGAGCGAGTTCGACTCTCGCTTCGTGTTCGTTCACATCAACGAACTACAACGCATGCGGGGCATGATCGATCCCACTTCCGGCGTGGCCAATGTCAGTTCGATTCAGATCGATCTGCGCGATGGCGTCGATCCGGAAAAAGCCAAGGCCCTGTTGGTGGCCCACTTTCCCGAACATCTTTACGGTACCTCCACTCCCCGCGATAAGCAGGGCCCGCTGATGGACGCGGTGCAGATGGAAACCGTGATCCTCAACATCCTGTTGTTCATGATCATCGCGGTCGCCGGCTTCGGTATCCTGGCGATCTTCTCGATGATCGTGGCTGAGAAGACCAAGGACATTGGTGTGCTCAAGTCGCTGGGAGCCTCAAGCTCTGGCGTGATGGGCATCTTCCTCGGCTATGGACTCTCGCTGGGGCTTGTCGGTTCCGGCGGTGGCATGGTCCTTGGCCTGTTGATTGTCTACTACATCGACGACATTCGCCGCTTCATCGAAAAGATGTCGGGGCAGACGCTGTTCGATCCCAATATTTATTACTTCCAAAACATCCCCACGTTGGTCGAGCCGTGGACCGTGGGTTGGATTGTGGTCGGGGCGATGTTGATCGCCGTGATGGCCAGCATCCTGCCCGCCTTCCGTGCCGCACGACTGCAACCAGTGGAGGCCCTGCGATATGAGTAACGAAACCTTCGCGACGACGACCGCGCCCCGGTGCGCTAATCTCGCTGGCACCGAATCGCAAGGCGCGGTGCCAGCGGCGCATGCCGACTTCGCGTCGCATTCGCAGAGCCAAGGAAGCGACATGCCCAACAAGACCGCACAGCTTTCTGTCTCCGGCGTGAAGAAGACCTATCGCAAGGGTCAGCACGAAGTTCGCGTGCTCGGTGGCGTCGACTTGGAAGTCCAACAGGGCGAGTTCCTGGCCATCATCGGACAGAGCGGTTCCGGTAAGAGCACGCTGCTCCATCTGCTCGGCACGCTCGACGTTCCCGATTCCGGGCAGGTCTTCTTGAGCGACAAGCGAATCGACAACCTGCCGTCGCGCGATCGCGATCGATTGCGAAACGACTACTTCGGCATGATCTTCCAGTTCTATCACCTTCTGCCGGAACTAACGGCCCTGGAGAACGTGCTCGCTCCGCTGATGATTCGTCGCGGTGTCTTCTCCTATTGGTCGGGTGTGCGGAAGCTCAAGGCGCGTGCCCGGCAGCTGCTCGAATCGGTCGGGCTGGGTCATCGCATCAAGCACAAACCACGCGAAATGTCGGGCGGCGAAATGCAGCGCGCGGCGATCGCCCGGGCGTTGATTTCCGATCCGCAGGTGCTGTTGGCCGACGAGCCGACGGGTAACCTCGATCACGAAACGGGCGGCGAGATCATGGACATTCTGCGAACCTTGAACCGCGAACAGGGGCTCACTATTATCATGGTGACGCACGACGATGCGATTGCTCAACAGGCAGATCGGGTCGTAAAACTCGTGGCCGGCCGCGTCGAACAAGTGGAAGCAGGAAAGGCGAACGCGGCGTAGTTTCCTGTGACGCCAGTCGAGCGGCGGCGGGACTTAGGCCCAGGCGGAATTCAAACAGCGGAAGGCGGCGATGAAGGTCTACATCAACGGAGAGTTTCTCGACGAGGCGGACGCTAAGATCAGCGTCTTCGACCACGGCTTGCTTTACGGCGACGGTGTCTTTGAAGGCATCCGCAGCTACTCCGGCAAGGTCTTTCGACTGACCGAACACGTCGATCGTCTTTACGATTCGGCCAAGGCAATCGCGCTCGAGATTCCCATGGCTCGCGACGCGATGGCGAAGGCGGTGGAAGAATCGCTCTCGGTCAACGGTATCGAAGACGGATACGTGCGACTGATCGTCACCCGCGGCGTTGGCACGTTGGGCCTCGATCCCGACAAGTGCAGCAACCCCCAGATCATCATCATCGCCGCTACGATCACGCTCTATCCGGAAGAGTTCTACGAGAAGGGCCTGGAGATCGTTACGGCCAGCACGATTCGCAATCATCCGGCGGCACTCAACCCGCGAATCAAGTCGCTCAACTACTTGAATAACATCATGGCCAAGGTCGAAGGTCGCCAGGCCGGCTGCGTGGAAGCCTTGATGCTCAATCACAAAGGCGAGGTCGCCGAGTGCACCGGTGACAATATCTTCGTCATCAAGGATAGCGTGGTCAGCACTCCGCCGATCGATGCGGGCATCTTGGACGGAATCACGCGCGGCGCGGTGATCGAACTGCTTCGAGAAGCGGGATACGAAGTTCGCGAAATCGCCATGACCCGGCACGATGTGTTCATCGCCGACGAATGTTTCTTAACCGGCACGGCGGCGGAAGTGATCCCGGTCGTGAAGGTCGACGATCGCGTTATTGGCACCGGCAAGCCCGGGGCGATCACTCAAGAAGTCCGCGAACGGTTCATGACACTGGCGCGAAGTTAGGCTCGGGTGTAGGGCATGCTGTGCATGCGGGAATCCGGTGTTCCCATCATTTGTTGGTCGAAGGCCAAACACATCGTAGCCCCCTATTCTGCCGCGACTCTGGTCGAGCGAAGCGATGGCCTAGGTTGCCTGGTCGTTTCTTGGATCGTTTGGCTGAAAGCCATAGTCACCTCGAACGTAGAGACAGTGAGCTTGGCCGTTGGCCAAACGACGACGAATCGATAATGCCAACGATACCTGGGGCGATGCCCCAGGCTATGGTGTGATTGGCCCTTGGCCAAACAGAGTGGATAACACATGCCGCACGACGTATGCCGAAGTGTGTGTCTCCCCTTAACCTACTTCTCCCCTCGCGAACCAATCTTTTCCAAGATCAGCACGAAGGCGAAGGCCGCCACCATCGCGATTAGGCAGTAGACCACCAGGCTGTTGAAGGTGGCCGGGATCACGATGTTCTTCGGTACCCACGTCGCTGGAATCACGTTGATCAGCGACTCCGGCAAGAGGTCGGCCAGTACATTGCCCGGCTGCGGGTATTCGAGTGCCGGGAACTTGTCGTTGGTCACCTGAAATGGCCATAGCTGCCGCAGCGAGCCGATCATGAATCCGCACAGCACCGCCATGGTGGAGTTTTGGGCCTTGTCGAGCAGCCAGTGCAGGACCTTACTGAAGGCGAGAATGCCGACCACGCAGCCGCTGGCAAAGATGGAGAGCGTGAACACAAAGGTCCACGTCTCGTCCGTAAAGTGGAACGCCTTGACCGCGTCCTTGAGGCCGTGGATCGCTTCGGTGATGTATTTGTAGACGCCCAGCAGCAGCATGATGAACGCTCCGCTGATGCCTGGCAGGATCATCGCACAGATGGCGATCATGCCGCACAGAAACAAGAATCCTTTGCTCGGAACGACGTCCGTCTTTTCCATGCCGGTAATCGTGTAGGCCACCAGGGCACCGAATACGACCAAAAATGTGGTGGCGATCGACCAGTTCTTGATCATGCGGCCTACGTGCACGGCCGAGGCGACGATCAGGCCGAAGAAGGCGGCGATCGTGATCGGGCAGGTGACCGCGACATTGCTGCCCTTGTCGAGCAGGATGTGCATTAAGCTGCCGAGGACCACGATGCCGGTGCCGACACCCAGGCCGAGGGCGACCAAGAATCGCAGGTCGATATGCGCGGCGGCCGCGCCCCACTGGCGACTCTTCACGAGCGAAAGGAACTTGGTGTCGACACGACTAATGGCCGTGACGAGTCGTTGGTAGATGCCAAGGATCAACGCCATCGTTCCGCCTGACACGCCGGGAATGATGTCGGCGCCGCCCATCAACATGCCGCGTGCAACGTGGGCGACGTCCTGCGTTATGCCTTCGGAATCAGATTTCATAAAAATTCTTTTCGAAAGTTAGAAAAAAGTGCGTTCGCTTTTGTTCGTTTGGAATCAACGAAACATGAACGCGTGCGGCCTAGTATCGCGATGAGGACGTGAGTTTCACAATCGCCCGCTCAGGCGGAAGTAGAGGCGTGTTGCTGAATGTCCTCAAGGTACGTGCAAATTCGTAACCAGGGAATAGATAACGACTAAGGCGATCGGTTTCCTGCGTTTGCACGTTTTTGGCAATGTTTTCCCAGTGTAACTCGTTTAACTTGCTTCGCGCGCGACACTTCGTCGGTTGTCATTGGTCCGGTGGATGAAGTCCGTTATTCGAGCGCGGCAAATGTTGGTAACGCATTGCGGCGCTTCTAGTTAACATCGTCGACAAGACGCCTTACGAACTTGACCCCACAAGGGGGAGGGGTACAATTTCTCCCTGGAACATGAGATCGCGGAAAAGTTGACGTCGTTGCTGGGATTTGCAGGACGCCGGCATAGGAAAAGAATCCGCAGTCCGGTGTTCGGTCATTGCGTGAAGGAACCAAAGGGATGTTGGTCCAAAAGCGCGCGACCGGTTATACGGTGCACGCGCCCGCTAAGTTGAACCTTTTCTTTGAGGTGCGCCAGAGGCGAGATGACGGATTTCATGAGATCGAAACTCTCATGGTTCCGGTAAGCCTCTTCGACACTTTGCACCTACGGTCCCGCTCCAGACAGAGCGAGGAGACCACAGCCGGTCCCATTCAATTCTCTTGCCGCAACGTCTACGTCGGCGCCGATTCGGAGGACCCGCACCGTCTGGTCCCTTCCGACTCGAGCAATCTTGTCGTCCGTGCCGTGGAGCTCTTACGAGAACGAGCGGGAGTTGAAGCATCCGCCGAAATTGAATTGATCAAACGCATTCCTGCCGCCGGCGGACTCGGTGGCGGAAGTAGCGACGCGGCAGCGGCATTGTTGGCCGCCAACGCCGCCTGGGATTTGAACTGGTCGCGCTCGCGGCTCGCCGAACTATCGGCAGAGCTGGGAAGCGACATTCCTTTCTTCTTTGGCCACGGCGCCGCGGTCTGTCGCGGACGTGGTGAGGTGATCGAACCGCTTGCGGGCTTGGGCGACCAGCACGCGGTCATTATCGCTCCGTCGATTGGGCTTTCGACTGCGGAAGTTTATTCACGCGTGGAAGTACCCGCGCAACCGCAAGAAGTTGGTCCGTACATCGAATCGCTCCGTGGTTCTGTTCGCGCTGGAAAAAGTGCCAGCGACGATCGCCCGCGGCTGTACAACGCCTTGCAGCAGGCGGCGGAGGGGATCACGCCGTGGATCGATCGGCTGCGTAGCGAGATGAATCAAACCGGTTGCCGCGATCATCAGTTGACCGGCAGCGGGAGCAGTTATTTTGGATTATTTCGACACGCTCGCCAGGCCCGGCGGGCAGCCAGGCAATTGCAGGCCAGGGAGTTGGGCAGAGTCTTCGTAGTTCGCACCGCCGCGTAAGGATGAGCGAAGCGCAATTGATCAAGGAGAAAAGTCGTGGAGATCACCGAAGTTCGCATCAAGTTAATGGAAGATGGTAGCGAAAGGCTCAAGGCCTTTTGTTCGATCACGATGGATGACTGTTTTGTCGTCCGTGATTTGAAGATTATCGAGGGGACGAGCGGCCCCTTTGTGGCCATGCCGAGTCGCAAGCTGACCGCCCATTGTCCGCAATGTGGCTGTAAGAACCATCTCCGCGCAGCGCATTGCAATCAATGCGGTTTGCGGCTCAAGGACGATCGCGCCATCCGCGATGAAGATGGTCGGGCCAAGCTCTACGCCGACATTGCCCATCCCATTAATAGTGCGTGTCGGGAGATGATCCAGCAGAAGGTCATTTCCGAATACCGCGAGGAGTTGGAACGAGCCAAGAAGCCAGGTTACGTTTCCAGGTACGACGACTACGACTTCGATCCCCCGGAACCGCACATCAAGCCGTTTTCTAAGTCGAGTTCGCCGAAGAGTGAAGCGTCATCGGCCAATCGCAGTTCCTCCGACGAAGGCTCCAAGTCGGGCGGCTCGACCTCCGGTGGCGGGGGCGGCGGCCGTTCGCATGGCCCTTCGCGAGCCCAGCGACTAGCCGATGCCGGTGGATCGGCACCGACCGACATCACCTCGCGCGCTAAAACGACTGGCGGTTTCGGCGAAGGTATACTGTAGGAACGGCGGTGCGAGTGGACGCACCACGACTCTCCTAACAGCCGGGGCCCTTCGTGACAGATCCGATTTCAGACGACCCGGCGCCAGCCGAATCCGAGTCGGGCGACACGTTGCTCAGCGGTGATTCCGCCCACGAGTATGATCACCCCCACGAGATTGATCACACCGGCGAGTATCACGACGACTGCTACGACGAATATCCCCGGCCGCCTTCTTTCTGGCGGCGTCTTTGGAACCGCCGTCGCTGGTTCTATTTGGCGGCGGTGCTGTTTGTGCTGTGGGTCAGCTACCTGCTGTTCGACAACAACATCTCGCTGACCGGCACCACCCGCGCTGAGTTCGTCGCGCAGCTCGATCGTTCTAACGTTTTGGCGACCGAGTGGATGCTGGAACGCAAGTACGAGTTCTACGAAGGGACGGCGAATCCGGCCTTGGTCTACATGATTCGCGACATGGCCGGCATGACGCCGGACTCAAGTCTGACACAAATCCCAGAAGCATTCATCCGGCGACGCCAAAACTCCGGCAGCATCTGGGTGCGCATGATCGATCCGTCGGTCGAAGTACGCAAAGTCACCCTCCACGAGCTCGAGGCGATGGCGGACTATCAGGCTTGGATTGCCTATGGCATGGCTCCCGACAAGGTGCTGCTCGAAGAGCAGGAGATCGCTTCGATGCTCTCTCCATCTGCGCACGCGCGTGGTTCACGAACGCATCAAGTGTTGGCCTTGTTGATTGCTCGCGAGCACGGGCGTGCGCCCGAGGTCTTGTCGCCGAATGCCGAATCGATCGACGAGCTTATCGACACGCTATGCGAGGGTATCGCCTCCGAGGCGGTATGGGATGTTCGTGTTACCGACCATTATCTGCAACGGGTCGCCTTATTGCTGTCGGCCGGGCGTCCCGATTTGGTGAAGCGACGTTGGGTCGAACGAATCCTGGCGCACCAGAAGGCCGAAGGCGGTTATCCCGAGAGTTGGTATGGCTGGGGCCCCGGCTTTCTACAGTTCAGTTTCAATCCATCGCCGCCCTCGGCGCACGCTTCAGTGCAGGGGTTTTGGATCACCTACATGCTGAAGCATCGCTACGGCGAGTGGATCGATCAGAATTTCGAGGAGTAGTCGAGAGACGTTGATCCGGCCAGCGGGGCACGATCCGTCCTTCGTCGTACTCCCGTCTTCAATGGATCGGCGAGTAATCGGTGGCGCTCATAAAGACCGATTCGACCTTGGTCACAATCGCCCCGCCCGCTTTCTCTTTCGAGGCGGCCCAGACGCGCTTCCACTCGGGGTCGTCCATGAACGCCTTCCAAGACTTTTCGCGGGCTGCACGATCCGGATAGGCCAGCACGTAGACCAGCGTGTTGGGCTTCTCCTCGGGCGTCCAATAGGCGATCAATGCCATGCCATGTTTGACGAACAAGTAGTTCGTGTGTTCGCGAAACCGCTCGTGCAGATTGTCGAGTTTGCCATCGGCCGTGGTGTAGGTGCGCATTTCAAACAGACGCGCCTTGGTAGCCGCGGCTGGCGATTCCGCCAACACGCGTGAGCTAGCGCCGAACGCGAATAGGCCGATCGTCAGCAGGCCGGCGGTCAGGGTCACGGTGGCGAACACACTCCCTGGTGCCAGGGTCTTCGGCTGCCGGTTGGCTGGAATCTTCATCAAAATCTCCTTTGAAGGTGGTTTCAGTTGAAGAATGGATCAGGGCTCGAAATCCAGACTACCAGAGGAGTTAAATCAATCCTAAGGGGCCTTGCTGGGGCCTTGCCGAGGCGGTCGGTGGGGCGGGTTTGGTGCTGGTCGGCTCCCTCTATTTTCTTGACGTCGGGGACGTATTCAAGGAAAATCAAAGGACTTACAGGAACTGAGGTGGTTTGCCGAGTTGCCGAATTCATCCGCCGCTGCCCAACGTTCATGTTCGCATGATTGGTTGCGTAACACGTTGAGGCCCAAGGCGGTTTTTTTTGTCGCGACTTTCAGGCTCTCCGTCTACTTGGGCAGGTAGCCGATCGTGATCGCACCGACGTTCATGGTCGTTTCGCCTGTCGTCATGTTGCAGGACGCGCACCAACTGCCATTTCGTACCGGCCGCCGAGAGATTGGGCTTCAGGCCACGCGTGACTTCGCCGGGACTACATTTGAATCATTCTGCATCAGGACAACGGGAGATCGAGATGAACCAGCGCACCATTTGGCGCAACATCCTAGGACGACGATGTCACGCGGCTGCCATGCTCTTGGTAGCGCTGGTCATGGGCTGGGGACAAGTTTCCGCGCGGGCTGATAATGTCATTATCGATTTTATCGCCGCCCCGTGGCCTAGCTTCGGCGGCTATTCAGATGCCGACATCGAAGACGCGATCTACAACTCCATCCTGGCCGACTATGCGGAATTTGATTGGATCACTTTCGACATGCGTCGTAAGGATGGGAGCGGTACCGCGCCCACAATCAACGACACCGTGGTTGAATTCTGGGAGAATGTTGGCGCGGGAAACTTTGGCAGTGCCCATGTGGTCGACTGGTCGAACAAGATCACCGCACACAACAACTTCGTTACCTTCAATGGATTGCCCGGCTCGGCGATCGATGTGCATGTCTCTGGATTTGTCGCTTCGGGTGCCCCGTACACCAATAACTTTGACAACTTCGTAACCGCGATCGCCGGAACGGCCTCGCACGAGCTGGGTCATGGGTTCGGGCTGCGGCATTTCGATGCCTTTGGTCCCAATTCCGATCCTGGCAATCCGAACCCAGAAGCAGATCACCACCTCATGGCCTCTGGATCGACCGGTTTGACCGGAACCGATCGGACCGATTACGACCGCTTCTTCAGCGAGCATAGCCGCGACAAGCTGCACTATCTCAATCCCGCCAACAAGGCGACGCGAGAGCGAGCGGAATTGTCGCCGGCTGCTTTTTCGCACTCCACGATCGCTACCGCCGAAGATCTCACGATTGGCATCGCTGACACGATCGCCGCTGTGGATCGCGAGATTATGGTCAAGTCGGGTTCGATCGCGGCTGCCGGAGAGTCGGACTTCTACTACGTCGATGTGATGGCAGGCGACCAGATCTATGCCAATATTTTCAGTACGCGAATCGTTGAAACGGCCAACCCGGTAACGGGTAATTCGACGCCTATCGATTCTGTCCTGCGGTTGTACGACCCCAGTGGAACGTTGCGATATACCAACAACGACACTGGCTACAACGCCACCAATACCGGTACTCCGGGAGTCGGCGATCACGAGGATCAAGAGGGATCGTGTCGCTGGTGCTGCAGCTGTGCAGCCGGGGTGACGGGTGGATCCGACGATGGGCCTTACACGACGCGGACTACCGATTCCATTTTGGTTGGCGACTCGTCGGGCGATTATTACTCATTCGATACCCCGGGCCGTTGGACGATTGAGGTCGACACCGACACGGCAGCCGACACCGGTACCTATGAATTATTCGTGTCGCTCGACCGTACTTGTGCCGTTGGTGATGCCGATTGCGATGGCTACGTGTCCAATCTCGAAGATATCCAAGCGGCGTTCACGAACTTCACCGGTCCTGGTACCACGAATTGGACGACGCCGAAATTCCGCATTCAGGGTGATGTTCATGGCGACGCGACCGGGGCGACGAACTATCTCGATCAACACGATCAAGACGTTGATAACTTGGACATTCAGGCGATGTTCACCAACTTCAATCCTGCGCCCGACGAAGCTAATGACGTAGTCGATGTGTCAGGCGATCTCGATCCGGCGATTCCGGATTTGATTTACGATCCGGCCACCGGTGAAGTGGTGATCGACTGGGAAGGGAACACGCTGATCTCGTACGTACTCAAGAACGCGACGAATAGTTTCATCCCGGGCAATCACAGCACCATTCTGTTGGGATCCTTCCCAACCGCGACGAGCAACGAGCTGTCCGAATCGACCTCGTTCGCTGAACCGGGCGTAACGACGCGCAGCATGGGCAACGTCTTCCCGACCGGCTTGGATCTGGCGGGTCTGCAGAGCATGTTGACCGTCAACTCGATCATTCTCTCCCTGGGTGGTCCGCAGATTCCGTTCGACCTAGTTGTCACCGGCCCGCCGGTTCCCGAGCCGAGCACCTGGGTGCTTTCGGCGTTGGCAATTCTCGGCCTGGGGCTGTGGGCCAAAAGGCGTAATCGTCGCTGATCGCTCCGCGATCAGTCTTGTAGCGCGCGTGTTCACACCCACCAGAATGAGATTGGTGGTTCTGTTTCCAGACAGGATGAACAGAGCAACTGAGCACGACTGCCTTGATTGGCAGTCGAGCGCAAGGCGGTAGGTGCTCCTTGCCAATTGATTGGTAATTCTAAATTCCGGCAGGTTCGAGGAGAATGCATCCTCTCCATCCTGTAATCCTGTCTGGAGAACGGCCCCCAAAAAGCAGACGGCCTCGCCGTTTTTTCTTTTTTGATTTGAGCCCGGTAGCTGTGGTAGGGTGCTTTCCGTTGATTGTCACGCGACAAGCAGCCGGGAGGGCGAGGCTCGCGGGCGAGCCACTGTCATGCTGCGAGTGGACGTGCGGCTCCGCTTCACCCTGCACCGGCAGCAGGTCAACAATGGCACACGAGAAATGCAACAATACTTAACCCGAAGCGTGAGCGAGGGACACAATCAAGCGGGTCTCGACTCAATCGGCACCAGCCATCAATGATCCACTTCTGGCATGTACGAGAATGGAAACTGATTCCGTCGTGCCCCTCGCTAACGCTTCGGGTTAAAGTTCTGTAGAAGGCCGATCGCGATCCACGACAATGATTCCGTTCTTTGACAACTTGGTTAGAGAGGCTTGAGACCTGAGTCGAGAGACTTGAGGGTGCGGTGGGGTGCCATGCTCACCCAAGGGTGAGCATGCTTTCGATAGATTGCATTCACATGTCCACGCGAGCGTGGACATGGCACCCGACTAGACGCCGCTGTGGGCGGGTCTCCTGACCAGCCTACTTGGTCGACCGCAGGTCTCAAACTGGCGTGTCGATTCGGAGACCTACGGTCCAGGGAGTGCGTGTTAATCCACATGCCCACGTAAACGTGGGCATGGCACCCGACTAGGAAGCTCGCTCTTTGCG